>BCRI01000004.1 GCA_001552515.1 Sphaerimonospora mesophila NBRC 14179 = JCM 3151 | reverse complement strand
CTAGGACGCCCAGGTCTCCACCGCGAGCAGGTCGCGCATCGACACCATGCCGACCAGGCGTCCGTCCTCCTCCACCGGCATGTGCCGTACGCCCGCGTCCAGCATCCGGCGGGCGACGTCACGGGAGTCCTCGTCGAGCCGCGCCGTGCGCAGCCGGGTGGTGGCGTAGGAGGCGGCGCTGACGGCGGCGGGGTCCTGGCAGGTCGCGAGCGCGTCCGTCAGATCGCGCTCGGTGATCACACCGGTGACCCGCTCGCCCTCCAGCACGGCGAGTGCGCCGACGTTCTTCTCCATCATCTGCCGGGCGACCTGGGGCAGCCGCTCATCGGTCTGGCATCCGTAGACCGCCGGACGGTAGACGTTACTGATCCGCATGGTCCCTCCCCTGACACACGATTCCCGCCAGGTCGCGCCGGCCCCCGCTCAGCGGTCCCGCGGGGAGTTTCGGCGGAACCGGACGGGACAGGATTCCCGACGGAGCGCCGGGCGAAACCTTCCGCTCGGAAGACGGACGGCGGGGGTGATCTCTATGTTCACGCGGAGCGTCATAGGGGCCGGCACCGGGCGCCTCACCCACCACTGGACCTCGCCGACGACGGAGGTGGCGCCGTCCTCCGTCCGGTCGGTGGGAGAGGAGGGGAGGCATGACACCGGAGGGCGGGCACCTGTTCGACCGACCCGATGAGGAGCTGGGGCGCATCCAGGCGGGGCTGAGACAGCTCGCGGATCAGTACGGCATGCTGCGCGGGCTGCTGGACGCGGTGCTGGCGATCGGTGCGGAGCTGGAACTGGAGCCGGTCCTGCACCGGATCGTGGAGGCCGGACGGGGGTTGGTGCGGGCCCGCTACGGCGCCCTGGGCGTACTGAACGAGGCGGGACAGTTCATCGAGATGATCAGCTCGGGGTTCTGCCGGGACCATTCGTCCGCACGCGGCGAAGAACTGCCCCACGGCAGCGGACTGCTCGGTGACCTGGTGCGCGACCCGCGGCCGCTGCGCGTGGACGACCTGGCCACCCATCCCGGCGCGGCCGGTTTCCCCCGGGAGCATCCCGTGATGACGACGCTGCTGGGGGTGCCGATCCGGGTCCGTCAGGCGATCTACGGCAACCTCTATCTGGCCGACAAGGCGGGTGGTCCGTTCACCGCCGAGGACCAGGAGGTGGTGATGGCGCTGGCCGGGGCGGCCGGCATGGCGATCGAGAACGCGCGTCTCTACCGGCGGACGTGCCGGGCCACGGAGGACTTCCAGCGCCGGCTCCTGCCGGAGATGCCGCACCTGGAGGGCTGGGAACTGCAGGCCCGCTTTCAGCCCTCCAGCAGAGCGCCGTGCATCGGGGGCGACTGGTACGACCTGATCCGCCTGCCCGACGGGGTGCCCTGCCTGGTGATCGGGGATGTGATGGGCCACGATGTGCAGGCCGCGATCGTGATGAGCCAGATCAGCAACATGCTCCGCGTCATCGCCCTGGACGAGCAGGAGTCGCCCAGCCGCATCCTGCGCCGCCTGGACCGGGTGCTGCACTGGTTGCACGGCGGGCCGATGGCCACCGTCGTCGTCGCCCGCCTGGAGCAGGCCGCGGGGTCGGGACGGCGACTGCGGTGGACCAGCGCCGGACATCTGCCGCCCCTGCTGGCCGTCCCGGGGGAGCGGGCACGCTATCTGTACGCCGACGTCGGCGTCCCGCTGGGGGTCGACCCGGACCTGCCGCGGACCGACAACCACGTCGACCTGCCCGGCGGCGCCGCCGTACTGCTGCACACCGACGGCCTGGTGGAGAACCGCGACCATTCCATCGGCCAGGGGATGGACCAGATCGCCGCCGTCGCCACGACCCACGCCGCCGATCCGCTGGCGCGGCTGTGCGACGCCCTGCTGGCCCACCCCGGCGGCGCCTTCGAAGACGACGTCGCGCTGCTGGCCGTCCGCCCGCCCGCGTAGCGGCCTCCGGCGGGAGGCGGCGAGCACGGCAGCAAAAGATCGCTTTCGACGGGTTAGTCTGACCCGCGTGGTCGAACTCAGGGGCGGGGTCAACACGGTGACACGGGTCGGCTCGACCGTGCTCCGGCCGACCGGGCCGTGGAGCCCGGCCGTGCACGGCCTGCTGCGCCATCTCGAACGGCGGGGCTTTCGCGGCGCCCCGCGGCTGCACGGCACGACCGACGACGGCAGGGAGATCCTCGATTTCCTTCCCGGGCAGGTGGGCGAGTATCCGCTGACCCCGGAGGTCGCCTCCCCCGAGGCGTTGGAGAGCGCGGCCGAGCTGCTCGCGGCCTACCACGACGCGACCGCCGACTATGTGGCCGGGCACGAGTCCGGTTGGCTGATGCCGACGCTGTCACCGGCCGAGGTCATCCTGCACAACGACTACGCGCCGTACAACTGCGTGCTGGACGGCACCAGGGTGATCGGCGTCATCGACTTCGACACCGCCGCTCCCGGCCCCCGGGTGTGGGACGTTGCCTACGCGGTCTACCGCTGGGCGCCGACGACCGCCCCGGACAACGGAGCGGGCTTCGGCACCACCGAGGAACAGGCCGCACGCGTCCGGGTGTTCTGCGACCGCTATGGCCTGGACGCCGCCGGACGGAGCGTCCTGGTGGACACCATCACCGCCCGGCTCACGGCCCTGGTCGACTTCATGCGTGCCCGGGCCGCGGCGGGTGAGGCGGCGTTCCGGCGTCACATCGACGAGGGCCACGACGGGCTCTATCTCGGCGACATCGCCTACCTGGAGGACCGGCGTGCCGTCTTCGAGGCGGCGCTCCTGGCGGGCTGACACCGTCGGCCCGGCAGGAGAGAGCGTTCGTCCGCGCGGGGCGAGGACACGCACTCAGTGATCGCCGCGCAGGGAACGTCTCGCCTCGGCCGGGTCGTCGGCCTCCAGTGCCGATCTGGCCGCCTCCCGGCATTCCTCGAGCGTGCGCCCGGCCAGGGACTCCCGTACGGCCGGGATGCCCGGCGCCGACATGGACAGGCTCGTCACGCCGAGTCCGACCAGCACGGCGGCCAGGAGTGGGTCGGCCGCGGCCTCTCCGCACACGCCGACGGGTTTTCCCGCCCGTTCGCCCGCGGCGGCGCACTCGGCGATCAGCCGCAGCAGCGCGGGCTGCCACGGGTCGAGCAGGTCGGCGAGTTCGCCGTGCTGGCGGTCGGCCGCGCAGGTGTACTGGCTGAGGTCGTTGGTGCCGATGCTGAGGAAGTCGAGCTCGGCCAGCAGCCGGTCCGCCCGGAGCGCGGCCGCCGGCACCTCCACCATCGCGCCGACGTCGGTGATCCCCCTGGCCCTGGCCATGCGGGCGAAGGCGGTCGCCTCCGCCACCGTGGTCACCATGGGCGCCATCACCCACGGCCGTACGCCGCTGGACCGCGCGGCCGCCGCGATCGCGTCGAGCTGGGTGTCGAGCACGCCCGGACGCACCCGGTCCACCCGCAGCCCGCGGATGCCGAGCGCGGGGTTGATCTCATCGGGCAGCGTGAGGAACGGCAGCGGCTTGTCGGTGCCCGCGTCGAGGGTGCGCACGATCACCCGGTCGCCGGGAAGCGCTCGGAAGACCGCCTCGTAGGCGGCGACCTGCTCGTCCAGGCCGGGTGCCTCGCGCCGGTCGAGGAAGAGGAACTCGGTGCGGAACAGCCCGACGCCCTCGGCGGAGAAACCGGACTCCAGATCGGCCGCGGAACCGATGTTCAGCAGCAGCTTCACCGGATGGCCGTCGGCCGTACGGCCCGGGCCGCCGCTCGCCTGCAGGCGTTCGCGCTCGCCGGCCGCGCGCCGCCGGATCGCCGCCGCCTCGTCCTCGCCGACGGCGGTGCGTACCTCGCCGAGCACGCCGTCGACGGCGACCATCTCGCCGTCTTCGAGCGCGGCAGCGTCGGGGCAGGCGACCACGGCGGGCAGCCCCCGGGCCCGGGCGAGGATGGCGGTGTGGCTGGTCGGCCCGCCCTTCTCCGTGACCAGCGCGAGCACCATCGCCGGGTCGAGCGTGGCGGTGTCGGCGGGGGAGAGGTCCTCGGCCACCAGCACGAACGGGTGTCCCGGGTCGGGCACGCCCGGCATGGGCAGGCCGAGCGCGGCGGCGATCGCCCGGTTGCCGATGTCGTCGAGGTCGGCGGCGCGTTCTGCGATGTAGCCGCCGACGGCGAGCAGCGCCTCACGGTGGTGGGCGCAGGCGGCGGCGATGGCGTGCGCCGCGGTCATCCCCGCGCCGACGTTGTCTCCGACCATGTCGGACAGACCGGGGTCGGCGGCGATGAGCGACTGCGCCTCCAGGATCTCTCTGGCGGAGGGTTCGGCCGCCTTGGCGGCGAGCGCGCTGAGCGCAGCCGAGGTCTCCCGCAGGGCGCGCTCGGCAGTCCGGAGTTCCGCGGCCCGGTCGTCCGGTGGGACGGTGGCGGGGTCGGGGAGCCTGGGCGGGCCGGCCATGCGGCAGACCGGCCCGGCGGCGCCGCCGGGGCTGACGCCGAGCCCGCGCAGCGTACGGCTCTCGCCCGGGGAAGTGTTCTCGCCGGTCACGGTGGTCTCGTGCATCGGGGCCTCAGTCCGCGTCGAGGTCGCGGGAGAGGAGCTCGGCCAGGGCGTCGAGCGCGGCGTCGGCGCCGGGGCCGTCCGCGTCGAGGGTGACCTGCGTGCCGTGCGTGGCCCCGAGTGCCAGTACGGCGAGGATGCTGTTGGCCGGGACCGGTTTCCCGTCGCCGACCCGGATGCGTACGGGTGTGGTCTGACGGGCCGCGGCCTCCGTGAAGATCTTCGCGGGCCGGGCGTGCAGGCCCGTGCGGGAGGCGATGACCACTGTCCTTTCCGGCATCGTCGTGACCTTTCTCTGCGGGGGCTGGGGTGTTTCCGTCCGGGGGTGGTCGGGTCAGGGTTCGATGGTGACCTTGATGGCGGCGCCGCGGCTGACGATGTCGATGCCGTCGAGGACCTCGGTGAGCGGGAGCCGGTGTGTGATCAGGTCGGCGACCGGTACGGACCTGTCGGCGATCAGCTCGAGTGCCCGGGTGTTGTGCGCGGGGCTCGATCCGTTCGCGCCGACGATGGTCAGCTCCCGGTAGTGCACGAGGTTGGAGTCGCAGCGGATGATCGGGTCGTTCTTGGGCAGGCCGCCGAAGAAGCTGACCCGTCCCTGGCGGGCGGCGATCCGCAGGGCCTGCTCCTGGGCCGCCCCGGAGGCGGCCGCGGTGATCACCACGTCGGCGCCCCGGCCCTCGGTCAGCTTGAGGATCTGCTCGACGATGTCGTCGCCGTGGACGGCGGCGTCCGGCCGCACCCGGTCGGCGGCCAGGGCCAGCCGGTCGGGGTTGATGTCGGCCAGGAAGACCCGGGCCGCTCCACGTGCGCGGGCCAGCCGTACGTGCAGGCAGCCGATCGGGCCCGAGCCGATGACCAGGACGTCGTCGCCGGCCCCCACCCGGGCCAGCTCCTGCCCGTTGAGCACGCAGGCGAGCGGTTCGGCCAGCGACGCCTCGGCGAAGCCGACGCCGTCCGGGATGCGGTTGAGCCCGCCGACGGCCAGGACCTTGGCCGGGACGACCATGTATTCGGCGAAGCCGCCGTCGTAGTGGTAACCCATCGACTCCTGATCGGGACAGACCGTCATCCGGCCGCAGCGGCATTCCCCGCAGGTCCCGCAGGGGATGGCCGCGATGACCTGGACCCGGTCGCCGGGCGACCAGCCGGGCGCGTCGGTCTCGACGATCTCCCCGGCGATCTCGTGGCCCATCACCCGGGGCGGCCTGATGTGGTGGTGCCCGTACTTGAGGATCTTCGCGTCCGTGCCGCACGTCGAGCAGTTCCGTACGCGTATCTTCACCTCGCCGGGACCGGCGACGGGTTCGGCCGCGTCCTCGATGCGGATGTCTTCTGGGGCATGGAACCGGGCGACCTTCACGCGGAGGTCTCCTCTCCTGTCGGGTGCAGTAGACGGACGACGTCCTCCACCCGGGTCGCCTCCCGCAGCGCGCGGGCGCGGTCCGGGTCGAGCAGGATCTGGGCCAGCTCGGCGAGCAGCCGCACATGCCCGTCGCCGCGTGCGGCGATGCCGACGCACACGGTGACCGTCTGGCCGTCCCAGTCGACGCCGTCCGGGAAACGCAGGACGCAGATGGCGTCGTGGTGGACGGAGTCCTTGCCGTCCAGGGTGCCGTGCGGGATCGCGACGCCCTCGCCGACGTAGGTGGAGATCGAGCGCTCGCGCTCGATCATCGTGTCGACGTACGGCTCGGCGACCGCGCCGACCGCGACGAGGGCCCGGCCGCACTGGCGGATCGCGTCGTCGCGGCTCACCGCCGAGGCGGTGAGCCGGACGGCGCGGGGGTCGAGCGGGAGTGGTGCCGTCTCAGGCATTCACGATCCCGCCGTTCTTGATGGTGGTGACGAGCGCGGTGACCGCCGGGTCGCCGATGAAGATCTGGAAGGGGATGAGCACGGTGTCGGGGGCGGTCTTCCTGGCCCGGTCGGCGAGCCCGGCGTGGCAGACCACGACGTCGGCGTCGGAGGGGATCGAGTTGACCGGGGTGTGGGCGACCTCGATCCCCTGGCTCTTGAGCTGCTTGCGCAGCTGGCCGGCGAGCATCACGCTGCTGCCCATCCCCGCGTCGCAGGCAACGATGATCTTGCGGATGTCCTTGCTGTCGATGCTGGGCATGTCGGGTCAGGCCTCCTTGGTCGCGGACTGGGCGGTGGGCTGAGAGGTGGTCTCGGGTTCTGCGCCGGGTTCGTCCTTGCCGGCCGCGCGGCCGAAGCCCAGGAGCACGGAGGCGACGGCGAAGGAGGCGGCGGTGGCGACCAGGACACCGGCGAGCATGCCGAACCAGCCGCCCTTGGGGGTGACCGCGAAGTAGGCGAAGATGCTACCGGGTGAGGGGGTGGCGATCAGTCCGGCGCCGGTGGCCATGAAGGTGGCGATGCCGGCGGCGCCGCCGGCGATCACCGCGAGGATGAGCCGCGGCTTCATCAGGACGTAGGGGAAGTAGATCTCGTGGATGCCGCCGAGGAAGTGGATGATCATGGCGGCGGGGGTCGAGGGCCGCAGCGAGCGGGGGCCGAAGAACAGGAAGGCGAGCAGGAGGCCGAGGCCGGGCCCCGGGTTGGACTCCAGCATGAACAGGATCGACTTGCCCTGTGCGGTCGCCTCGGCGACGGCCAGGGGGCCGAGGACACCGTGGTTGATGGCGTTGTTGAGGAACAGGACCTTGGCGGGTTCGATCAGCAGCGAGGCCACGGGGAGCAGGCTGTGGTCGATCAGCCAGGCGACGGCGTCGCCGGCGGCTTCGGTGACGACCCTTACGATCGGTCCGATGCCCCAGGCGCCCAGGACGGCCATGGCGCCGCCGACGATGCCCGCGCTGAAGTTGTCGACCAGCATTTCGAACCCGGCCCTGGTCCGTTGCTGGGTGAATCCGTCGACGAGTTTGATCACCAGGGCGGCGAGCGGTCCGATGATCATGGCGCCGAGGAACATGGGGATGTCGGTGCCGACGACCACGCCCATGGTGGCGACGGCGCCGACCACGGCGCCGCGCTGGCCGTGGACCATCCGGCCGCCCGTGTATCCGATCAGGACGGGCAGCAAGACGGTGATCATGGGGCCGACGAGTTCGGCGAGTGACTCGTTGGGCAGCCAGCCGGTGGGGATGAACAGCGCGGTGATCAGACCCCAGGCGATGAACGCGCCGATGTTCGGCATGATCATCCCGGCGAGGTGGCCGCCGATGCGTTGGATGGTGGCCTTGGCCCCGGTGCCGTAGACCGTGGGGGTGTAGTTGGCCATGGGTCGTGCTCCTTCCGGAGGGGGTGAAGGGTGCGGCTGGACCTTCACCCCCGTCCCACACCACCCCCGGCCCTGCCTGGCCTGGCCGGAGATGGTTGTGGGATGGGGGTCATGTCACCGCGGATCTCAGTGGCCGGTCGAGGTCGGGCCGGCCGATGCGGACCAGGTCGCGCCGGATGTCGGCGGGGCCGGGCATCCGGCTTCCGGGCAGGGCGACGGCGGCCGTTCCCCAGGCCAGCGCCTCGACCAGGGCCCCCTCACCGCTGGCCCCGCCCGCCAGGAAACCGGCCAGCATGGCATCGCCCGCGCCGACAGCGCTGCGGGGTTCCGCCACCGGGCACCGGCCGTACCATGCGCCGTCGTCCTGCACCAGGACGGCGCCGTCGGGACCGATGCTGGCCAGCACCGTTCCCGCGCCCAGCGCGCGGAGCTTCTCCGCCGCCTCGATGACATCGCCCACACTGGTGATCGTCATCCCGGTCGCTTCGGCGAGTTCCTCGCGGTTGGGCTTGATCAGTGCGGGGCCGGCGGCGGTGGCGGCCGGCAGGGCCGGGCCGCTGGTGTCCACGGCCACGTTCATGCCCGCCTCGGCGAACCTGCGGCACAGGTGGGCGTAGACATCGGTGGGCAGGCCGGGGGGGAGGCTGCCGGAGGCGACCACCCAGTCGGCGGTGTGCGCCGCGTCCACGACGGTTCGGGCGATGGCTTCCAGTTCGTCCGCCGCCATGGCGGTGCCGGGTTCGTTGATCTTGGTGACCGTGCCGTCGGGTTCGGCCAGGGTGATGTTGGACCGGGTCGCCCCGGCGACCGGGACGGTGATCATGTCGATGCCCTCGCGGCAGAGCAGATCCACCAGTTGCCGGCCCTCATGGCCGCCGAAGGGGACCACCGCGCACGACTCGACCCGGTTGGCCAGCAGCGCCCGGGACACGTTCACGCCCTTGCCGCCCGGATCGAGACGCGCCGCCGCCGCCCGGATGACCGCACCACGCTCCAGCGCGCCGATCTCGATCGTACGATCCAGACTCGGGTTGAGAGTCAGCGTGAGGATCATGCGCGCACCACCTCGGGGCCGGCCGCGGTGATGTCGGCGGCGATCGCCGGGTCCAGCCCGTCATCGGTGATGATCATGTCGATCTCGGTGAGCGCGGCGAACCTGGCGAGGTAGACGCCGGAGAACTTGGTGTGGTCGGCCAGCACCACGGTGCGCTCGGCCGCGCCGATCATCGCTCGCTTGATCGCGGACTCGGCCGGATCGGGCGTCGTCAGCCCCTTGTCGACCGAGCACCCGTTGGTGCCCATGAAGGCCACATCGACGTTAAGGTCCTCGAGCGGGCGCAGCGCCCAGTCGTCGACGGTGGCGAGAGTACGGCCGCGCACCCGGCCTCCTAACATGATCACGTTGAGGTTGGCCCTGGTCGCGAGCATCGTCGCGAGCGGCGGCGCGTTCACGATGACGGTGAGCTCACGGTCGCCGGGCAGCGCCCGGGCGAGACGACGCGTCGTCGAGCCCGCGTCGATGATGATCGAGCCGTCTTCGGGCAGCTCGGCCAGCGCGGCCTTGGCGATGCGCTCCTTCTCGTCGGTCATGACCTCGTCTCGTGTGGCGAGTGCGGGCTCGAAGCCGAGCCGTTCGACCGGGATCGCGCCACCGTGTACGCGTCGGAGCACGCCGGCCCGCTCCAGGACGGTCAGGTCGCGGCGGATCGTCTCCGTGGTGACGGCGAACTCCTCCGCCAGCTTCACCACATCCACCCGTCCAGCGGCGCGCGCACGGCGCAGGATCTCCTGCTGCCGTTCCTCCGCGTACATGATGTTGGTTCACCACCGTTCAATGTGTTGTTTCGCCTTTGTTTATACCTATTTTCCGTGGAGGTCAAGGGTCGTGCGACGTGCGCCCGAATCTGCACCGCCGGTATCAGCCCTGGTCACGTCGCTGTACGGCATCGGCCAGGGTGTGACCATATGTGGGCCATATGTGGGCTACATGCGGGAGTCGGATGCGGTGTCGTGCCCACATCGACGACAACCCTGCCCGTGATCTTGCATTTTCTTGCAAGTCGTCCTTCTGACCTGCGCAAATCCCGTCGGTGATCTTGCAGATAATGCCAGACGAGCCATCTGACCTGCGGCTATACATTCCGTGATCTTGCAGTCGGAGGTGCAAGATCACGGGAGGTGTTTTCGCTGTCCAGGGGCATGTTCCGCGAGAAACTGCAAGATCACGAACGTGAAATCCCTGGTCAAGGCTCGATGTGCGAGTATTCGCAAGATCACGGGCTGAGGTGTAGGCCTGGAGGTCGGCGCCCTTCAACGGGCGAGGTGGCCGACCTCGGGTTCGAAGTCGACCACCTCGTGGAAGATCCGGTGTGTCAGGCGGCCGCGCAGGCGATGCCCGTGGGAGTGCCGTTGGAACTCGTGTACGAGCCCTGGAACCCGAACGAGGTGCTCGCGCCGGCGCCGAGCCTGCCGTTGTAGCCGACGTTGCGTACGGTGACCGACGACCCGTCGGCGGTCAGGTCGCCGTTCCAGAGGTTGCTGATCCGCTGACCGTCGGGGAAGGTCCAGGTCACGGTCCAGCCGTCGATCGCGGCCGTCCCGGAGTTGCGGACGGTGACGTCGGCGGTGAAGCCGTTCTGCCACTGGCTGGTCACCTTGTACGACGCCGTGCACCCGTCACCGCCGGGTGAAGGCGACGGCGACGGCGACGGCGAGGGAGAGGGGCTGCTCGTGCCGCCGAGCGCCGCGGCGACGGCGTAGTAGGCCGGCTTCTTGCCGAAGTTCTCGTCGTAGAGCAGGGCGGCACCCTGACCGGGGAACACCGAGGGGATCCAGGAGTGGTGGTCGGCGAAGTCCCAGATCGTCATGCCGACACAGCGGGAGACCGCCAGGCATGCCCTGACGACCTTGCCGTAGTCTTCCGCCTGCTGGGTGTCCTTGGCGGTGGTGCGGGGCAGATCCATGCGGATGTCGAGCTCGGTGATGGCCACGTCCACGCCGAGGTCGGCGAAGCGCTGGATGTTCTGCTGCAGCGTGGCGGGGACCTGGCCGACGATCAGGTGGGCCTGCAGCCCGACGCCGTCGATGGGCACGCCCTGCTGCTTGAACGACTTCACCATGTTGTAGACGGCGTCGCTCTTCGCGTTGACGCCTTCGATGTTGTAGTCGTTGTAGTACAGCTTGACGTTCGGGTCGGCCGCGCGGGCCGCCTTGAACGCCTCGGCGATGTAGCCGTCCCCGATCTTCTGCTGGAACACCGACTGGCGGCGTGAGCCGTTCTCCTCGAAGGCTTCGTTGACCACGTCCCAGTGGATGAGCCGGCCCTTGAAGTGGGCGACCTCGTTGGTGATGTGGTCGCGCATGACCCCGAGGAGCCGGTCGGCCGGCACGTTGCTCACCCAGCCGGGAAGCTGGTTGTGCCAGACCAGGGTGTGCCCCCGGACGAGCTGATCGTTGGCCTCGGCACGGTCGACGATCGCCTCGGCCTGGGTGTAGTCGAACTGGCCCTGCGTCGGCTCGGTGTACATCCACTTCATCGTGTTGCCGACGGTGATCTGGCCGAACTCGCTGCCCAGGATCTGCTGGTACGGCACGTCCGACAGTGTGGGATTGTCGGTCGCCGAGCCGAAATAGCGGCCCTTGGCCGCGGCCAGCTGTCCGAGCGTGGCGTCCGCTGACGCCGCCGGCGCGGTCAGGACGCCGGCGGTCAGGGCCGTGACCGCCGCCACGGCCCCGGCTATCAGCCCGGCCGTACGGCGTCGGCGATGGGAGGTGCGATCCATACGCGCTCCTAAGGGGTCGGGGCCGCGGCCCTCGGATAACGACCGCGGCAGGATCGAGCGGCATTCGCATGAGGGAGGAGATTAAGTTTCGAATGCCATATTGATCGTTAACCAGGGACCCTAGAGCGGGCTGGATCAGAGCGTCAATGACGTGTTCGCTCATCCACGGAAACGGTCGGCACGACCGCTCCGCGGGCTGCGGGGCGGCGACCGCTGCGACGGCCTGAGGGTGAAATTTTCAGGCCTCGGCCGGGCTCCGCAGGAGGACGAGGCGTCAAGCCGTGCCCTCGTAGTCGAACCAGTCGAAGGCCGCGCTGCCCTCGGTGACGTACATGCCGATGACGCGGCCGGTGAAGCCGGTGGCGACCTCGGTGGACAGATAACGGCCGTCCAGCTCCGCCAGGAGCACGCGCTCGTCCCCTGTGTGCACCGAGAAGGCGAGGGTGTCGGGTCCGTGGCCGCCGACGCCGGTCCGCTCGCGGTCCACCTCGCCGGGCCGGGTCACGGTCGGCGGCGGCACATCGGCTGTACGGACGCGGATCTCGAGGGTGAGGGGTCCGGGCGGCACCGGATGGCCGGCGACGCACCGGCGCAGCGGGCCGATCCTGGCGATCACGGACGCCTGCCCGTCGTGCACCTCGAGGTCGTAGTGATGGGCCTCGTCCAGCCGTACGGAAAGACCGGCGCGTGCGCCGGTGGGATCGAGGTGTGCGGCGATCCGGCAGTCGTGGTGCTGCTGGCGGCGTCCGACGAAGGTGTGCCCGGGACGGTCGAGGGTGGGACCGGTCGCGTGCAGCGTCAGCCGGCCGGGCCGCTCGGCGAGCGACCAGGAGCCGTCGGGACGGCCGCGCGGGGAGATCCATTGCGGCGCCAGCACCGCGCCGTCGAAGTCGTCACGGGAGGACTCGGCGGGGAGGGGATGCCAGGCGGCGGGGGCCGCGTGCCGCTCCTCGACCGGGCCGGCCACCGGCCAGCCGTCCACCCACCGCACGGGGGTCAGGAACGTCTCCCGCCCGAGGACGTGGAACTCGGGCGTGTGACCGCGCGGGCGGGTGCCGAGCAGGACCATCCACCACGTGCCGTCGGCGGCCTGGACGAGGTCGGCGTGGCCGGTGCTCTGGATCGGCCGGTCGGTGCCGCGGTGGGTCAGGATCGGGTTGGCCGGGCCGGGCTCGTACGGCCCGCGCGGCGAGCGGGCGCGGGCGATCGAGACGGCGTGGGCCCGTTCGGTGCCGCCCTCCGACATCAGCAGATACCACCACTCGCCGATGTGGAACAGGTGTGGCGCCTCGGGGTACTTGCCCCCGGTGCCGGACCAGACGGGGATCGGCCCCTCCAGCACCGCACCGGTCAGCGGGTCGATTCGCGACACCTGGTTGCCGGAGGTGGTGCACCAGCAGTTCCCGTCGTCGTCCCAGGCCAGGTCGGGGTCGATGCCGGGAACGTCGATCCGGACCGGGTCGGACCAGGGACCCTCGGGGCGTTCCGCGGTGACGAGGAAGTTGCCGCGGGCGCTCACGTTGGTGGTGATCATGTAGAACAGGCCGTCGTGGTGGCGGATCGTCGGTGCGTAGACGCCGCCGGAGGCCGGCGCGTCCGGGGGCAGGCCGAGCTGGGACGGCCGGTCGAGCACGTTGCCGATCTGCCGCCAGTGCACCAGATCGCGACTGTGGAAGATCGGGACGCCGGGAAAGTACTCGAAGCTGGAGCAGACCAGGTAGTGGTCCGCACCGACCCGGCACACGCTGGGGTCGGGGTGAAACCCGCTGATGACGGGGTTGTCGTAAGTCCGCACGGCTCGGCGGGTCCCTTCTGAGCGGATGAACACGGTCGGGCGGTTCCGGCCGGATCCCGGGCAGGCGCGCATCGGCCGCGTCGCAGCCCTCGCCGATGCCGGAAACGACTAACTTTCCAAGATCGTACAGAAAGTTAATCGGGGACGATAGGGCTGACGGAAGCCGGCCGTCAATGAAGTTTCCGCACCAGCGACGAAATGGTCGAGCCGGGTGGTCGGGATCGTGTCGCTAGACTGCGCTTCATGACCGCGACGACAGGGCCGGCCGATTCTGCGGAGCGGCCGCAGCCGCTCACCATCGCGCAGCTCGCCGAGTTGGCCGGGGTCTCCACGGCCACGGTCTCCAAGGTCGTCAACGGCAAGTCGACGGTCGCGCCGGAGACCCGCATGCTGGTGGAAGACCTCATCCGGCGGCACGGGTATCGGCGGCAGAAGAAGCGCGCGAGCGCGGCACCCCTCATCGACCTCGTCTTCCACGAACTCGAGGGCGAGTATCCGATGGAGATCATCAAGGGCGTCGAGCGGGTGGCGCAGGAACATCGGCTGGCCGTGGTGCTGTCAGAACTGCAGGGACGTCACGTCCCGGGCCGGGGCTGGATCGAGGACGTGCTGAGCCGGCGCCCCGCCGGTGTCATCGCCGTCTTCTCCGGTCCCACGCAGACCCAGCGGGCCCAACTGGCCACCCGGGACATTCCTCTGGTCCTGGTCGACCCGACCGGCGATCCGGGACATCAGGTGCCGTCGGTGGGGGCCGGTAACTGGTCCGGCGGACTGTCGGCCACCCGCCATCTGCTCGACCTCGGGCACCGGCGCATCGCGATCATCACGGGCCCCGCACACGCGCTGTCCGGCCGGGCCAGGCTCGATGGCTACCGCGCCGCTCTGGACGCCGCCGGTGTGCCGATCCACCCCGATCTGATCGTCGAGGGCGATTTCAACATCGACGACGGACTGGAGCACGCCCGCCGTCTGCTCGCCCTGCCCGACCCGCCGACCGCGATCTTCGCCTCCAACGACGCCCAGGCCGTGGGCGTCTACCAGGCGGCCGGCGAAGCCGGGCTGCGCATCCCGCAGGACCTGAGCGTGGTCGGGTTCGACGATCTGCCCATGGCCAGGTGGCTCATCCCGTCACTCACCACGATCCGCCAGCCTCTCGCCGAGATGGCCGCCGCGGCCACCACCATGCTCATCTCTCTCGCCCAGGGCGAGCCCCTCCCGCGAAAACGCCTCGAACTGTCCACCGATCTCATCGTCCGTAAGAGCACCGTCCCACCCCGGTGTTAGCCTCCGGCCCGCCTCCGACGGACGTCCCGACCCCTGGCCGCCGGCACCGCGGACTCTTCTAGAGCATCGGTCACGTAATGTCACCGGTGTCCGGCGGCTTCGGTCCCTCCACCCACGAAAATTCCTCGCAGGCTCGGAATTTCCGCGGGGCCCGGGATGCGCCGGGAGGAAGCTCCGGTCCGCTGCGAAACCCGCCGGTCGCGGGTTTCGCGTGCGATCCCCGCTCCCTACCCCCGGATATCGGTTACCTGACCGGCGTTCTGGAGCGGTGCACGCCGCCCGCGCCCTGCCCCGCCCCCGAGGTAAGGGGGCAGGGCGGGCGGCCGTGCGGCGGGTCAGCGGGTGGGGTCGAAGTCCCGCAGGGCGGTGGGCAGCTTGCCGGTGACGATCTGCTCGGCGAGCACGCGCCCGGTGATCGGTCCCTGGGTGATGCCCCACATGCCGTGGCCGCCGGCGACGAAGATTCCCGGCACGGCGGTGGCGCCGATGAGGGGCTTGCCGTCGGGGGTGACCGGCCGAGGGCCGACCCACAGGTCGGTCATCGCGTCCCAGTCGACTCCGGACAGCAGCGGCTTGGCGGACTTGACGATCGCGTCGATCCGCCGATGCACCAGCGGGTGGTCGGGCCCGCGGAACTCCATCGTCCCCGCGACCCGGAGCTTGCCCTGGTAGGGCGTGCAGGCCACGCGCACGGCGGGCAGGTAGATCGGCCCGCGCACGGGTTCCGCCGTCGGCACGGTGAAGGAGTAGCCGCGCCCGGCGCGTACCGGCACCCGCACGCCCCACTCCTTGCCGAGCCGGTTCAGCCAGGCGCCGGTGGCCAGGACGACGGCGTCCGCCGTGACCGAGTCGCCGGTGCTCGACACCACGGTCAGCCCGCCGGTCCCGGGGCGGACGGCGGTGACCTCGAAGCCGGACCGGATCTCGGCGCCGCGGGCGGCGACGGCGCGGCCCAGCGAGTGGGTGAACTCTCCGGGGTCGATGTAGCGCTGCCCCTCCAGCCGGATGCCGGCCCGCACCCGCGGGGAGATCTGCGGCAGCAGCGCGCCGAGCTCCTCACCCTTGAACGCGGTGTACTCGATCTTCAACCCCGACTCGTTGATCCGCCGCAACTCGTGCAGCAGCCCCACGGCCTGGCGCTCGGTCTCGAACGCCGCCATGATCGGCGCCTCGATCGTGGGCGCCTCGACGCCGTTCGACGTGAGCACGTCGAACGCCTCCAGGCACTCGTCGTTGAGCGGGATGTTGGCCCGTACGGCACTGCCCCAGGACTTCCAGCTGCAGTTCAGCGCGAACCGGGTGAGGAACGCCCACAGTCCGGGGTCGGGGGTGGCCGGCACGTGCAGCGGGGCGTTCGGGTTGAGCAGGGAGCTCAGGCCGTAACGCAGGACGCCGGGCTCGTTCAGCGGGATGGCCAGCCCCGGGGAGAGCCAGCCGGCGTTGCCCCACGAGGCGCCGGCGGCCACGCCGTCGCGGTCGACCACGGTCACGTCCACGCCGCGCTCCTGGAGGAACCACGCGGTGGACAGCCCGACCACACCGGCGCCGATAACTACCGCTGTACGCGGCTCACGGTCTGTACCCATCGTCACTTTTCTCCGCTTATAACATTCTCCGCCTTCCCCCGAGGATCGCCCGTGCGAGGGGGCGATGTGCTGTCCGCGCCGGACAAGTGCGACCACGGTCTTTGTCACGCCCGGACAACCACCGGTTTCAGGGCCGGCTGTCCTGGTGTACGGCCAGTGCGATGATCATGGCCAGGCGTTTCTCCGGCACGTCGAGCCGCAGGTTGGTGATCTCGGCCATCTTCCTGAGCCGGTAGCGCACGGTGTTCGGATGGACGCCGAGGCGGTCGGCGGCGGTCGGCAGGTCTCCCTGCGCCTCCAGCCAGGCACGCAACGTCGCGATGTAGCGCGTGCCGCGCTGGGTGTCGTACCGGGTGAGGTCGGCGACCGGCCCGCGCGCCGGGGCGCGTCCCGAGGCGGCGGCCGCCCGGAGGCGCTGCATCAGGATCTCGTCCCACGACTCGTCGTAGACGACGGCCGGGGCCCTGTCGGTCCTGGAGGCGTGCAGGGCGAGGCTCTCGTCGGCCTCCTGCCTGCTGGCGGGGAGCTGGGCGGGCTCGGCCGCCGCGCCGATGCCGGCGTACACGGTGACCTGCCTCGGCAGGACACTCGTGATCGAGGTGAGCCATTCGCGTGCCGGGGCGGCGTCGGTGGCGCAGGGGAGCACGGTGTAGAGGGTGTTGCCGAACAGCGCGCTGCGCCCGGGACGCGACCAGCCGAAGCCGGTGGTGGCGCGCTCGTAGGCGAGCAGGATCGCGGCGTGCCGCTCGTCGGCGACGTGCGCCTGCAGCGCGATCACCCGGAACTGCCCCCCGGGCAGGCCGAGCCGGCTGACCACCGCGAGGGCGTCCGCCGTACCCTCCAGCAGTTGGATGACGAGGTCGGACTCGACCTGCCGTTCCAGATCGGCGCTGACCCGGGAGCGCAGCAGGTGCAGCGCCACGGCACGCGCGCCGTCGCCGAGGACGGTCCGGTGCGCGTGCGACAGCGGCCGTTCGCATTCGACCCAGATCGATCCCAGCGGCTCGCGCCCGGCCCGTACGGCGATCACCATGCGGCCGCGCAGCCCGTGCCGCGGCGAGGGCTCGACGAACAGCGGCTCGTCGGAGGCGCGCAGATGCGCGAAGACGCCCTTGCGCTCCAGCAGGCGGTGCATGGCGTCCGGCACCCGCCGGCCCAGAATCGTCTCCAGGCGCACCGGGTCGGCCGACTGCTGGGCGCGGGAGTAGGCCAGGACCCGGGACATCTGGTCCTCGATCGTCACGGGGGAGCCGATCTCGGCGGCGAGCCTGTCGGCGAAGGCGAACAGATCGGTCGGCCCCCGTCCGGCGTCGGTCTCCCTGCCTTCGAGCACGAGGCCGTACACCACGCCGAACAGCTGGCTCCAGGACACCGCCGGCTCCACGAGCAGCACCGCGATCCCGCCGTCGCGCGCCTGCGCCAGCGCGCCCTCGTCGAGCGGCGGGGTCCCGCGCACCAGCACCGCCGCCGCGCGCGCCTCGCGGGCGAGCCGTACGGCGTCGGCCGCCGACTCCACGCCGACCGACAGGAACACGTCGCCGGTCGCCGGGCGCGGATCGGTCGGGTCGTGCACGACCACGCTGCCCAGCGTCACGTCGCGGGAGGCGGGGGCACAGCACAGCCGGGCCCCGTAACCGCCGAGGACGTTCACCAGCCGGTCCAGCTTCAGCATCTGCCGACCTCACCTGTCTCGAGGCCTCGCCTCATGCTAACGGTGGCCCGCGAGGCGCCGCGCACCCGAAGCGGCGGCCGATCCCGATTCTCCTGGTGCGCATGGCCGGGACATCACCTGGCATGCTGGTGACCATGAGAGGTTTCCCCGCGAGGATGGCCCCCTGATGCGTGACGACGTCCTGGTGAACGCCGCCGACATCGCCCGGATCGCGGACGTCGGCCGGGCCGCCGTGAGCAACTGGCGCAAGCGGTTCGACGACTTCCCTCAGCCGGTCGGCGGGACGGCCAGCAGCCCGTCCTTCTCCCTCGCGGAGATCGAGCAGTGGCTGCGCAAGCACGACAGGTATGTCGAGGTGCCGCCCATCGAGCGGGTCTGGCAGCGGCTGCGGACCGCCGGCGACGACCTCCGCCTGGGCGACATGGTCGTCTACACCGGGGCGTTCCTGCTCTTCCTGCGGCGTGATCCCGCCGCCTGGCGCAAGCTCGCCGGCCTCGCCGACGACGAGATGCTGTCGCGGCTGCCCGGCGCCGTCGCCGCCGCCGTGCCGGAACCGCCCGGCGAGCTGCCGCACGACGAGCTCGGCCTGGACCCGTCGCTGATCCGGGCCATCGCCGAGCTGGGCACGGAAGAGGGGCCGGCCGCCGCTTTCGACGCGATCTGCGCCCGCTACATCGACGTGCACGCCCGTCGGCTGCTCGCCACCCCCGAACCCGTGGGAGCCCTGATGGCCCGGCTGGCCGCCACCGCCGGGAAGACCGTCCTCGACCCCTCCTGCGGCATCGGCACG
Organism: Sphaerimonospora mesophila NBRC 14179 = JCM 3151; assembly: GCA_001552515.1. Lineage (GTDB taxonomy): Bacteria > Actinomycetota > Actinomycetes > Streptosporangiales > Streptosporangiaceae > Sphaerimonospora > Sphaerimonospora mesophila. The sequence goes on along the minus strand of BCRI01000004.1, from coordinate 110,318 downwards.
CTCCTGCTCGCCTCGGACGCCTCCCGCGCGCTCGGCCAGGACGTCAACGGGACGGCCGCCCGCCTGACCGCGGTCAGGCTGCTGCTGCACGGAATCGACGCGGTCGTACGCGACGGCGACTCGCTGCGGGCCGACGCCTTCCCCGACGAGCTGGTCGACGCGGTCGTCTGCAACCCGCCGTTCAACGACCGCGGCTGGGGATACGAGGAGCTGACCAGCGATCCCCGCTGGGAGTACGGCCTGCCGCCGCGCGGGGAGTCGGAGCTGGCCTGGGTGCAGCACTGCCTGTCCCACGTCCGCCCCGGCGGGCTCGTCGTCATCATGATGCCGGGCGTGGCGTCCAGCCGCAGATCAGGCCGGCGGGTCCGCGGCAACCTGCTCAGAGCCGGGGCGCTGCGCGCCATCGTCACCCTGGCGGCCGGCGCGGCCCCCGCCTCCAGCGGCGCCCCCGACCTGTGGGTGCTGCGGCGGCCGGAGGTCGGCGAGCCGCCCGCCTCCGACGTGCTCATGGTCAACGCCGGAGACGACCTCACCGCGGTGGAGGCCGCCTGGCAGGCGTACACGAGCCGTACGGGAACGGGGTCGCGTGCGCTGCCCGAGGCGAGCCGTACGGTGCGGATCATCGACCTGCTCGACGAGGAGGTGGCGCTCACCCCCGCCCACCGGGTGAGCCGCCAGACCCGGTCGGAGCCGTTCACCGGGGTGCGTGAGCGTGTCAGGGAGGCGATCTCCCGGCTGGAGGTCCCGAGCCTGACCCCGCTGCCGGTACGGCGCGAGCTGCCGATGACGAGCATCGGCGAGCTGTCCAGGGCGGGGGTCGTGACCATCGCCCAGGGCCCGCTCAAGCCGGCGGCGGAGGACGGCGACCTGCCCATGCTGACCGTGGAGGACCTGGTGGGCGGCCGGCCCCCGAGCGGGCGCACCCGCGACGAGCAGGGCCTGGTGCTCATCCGGGAGGGGGACGTCGTCGCCCCGCTCATCCCCGGAGAGCACACGCCGGCGCGCGTCGTGACGGCCGGCCCCGCCGCGGTGCTCGGCCCCCGGCTGCTGCTGTTCCGGGTGGACCCCGAGCGGCTCGATCCGTACTATCTGGCCGGCTGCCTGCGCGTCACCGGTGAGACCAGCGTGCGGCTCGGCTCCTCCGTGCGGATGGATCCCCGCCGGGCGCGGCTGCCCCGGCTGCCGATAGAGGAGCAGCGGGAGTACGGCGAGGCCTTCCGGCGGCTGCTCGCCTACGAGGACGCGGTACGCGAACTGGAACGGGCCAGCGACGATCTCCTCCGGATCGGATTCGAGGGCCTGCTCGACGGCACGCTCCACCCCGAGTGACCCGTTCATCCTCTCGGTGAGCCGCCTCCAACGGCCGGGGGGCGGCTTTGCCGTCTCATGCGCGGGCACGCGCCGTGTCTTTGTCCCGCCGGGGGGATTCCCTCCTGGAGATGACGGGACATGCCGACGCCAGGAACCCGCCGCTGCCGCCGTACGCGGCGGAGTTGCGTGCGGCGCTCGACCGAGCCGTCGCGGGCGACGTGCGGTTCGGCCCCGGCGACCGCGCCATGTACGCCCATGAGGCGTCGATCTTCCGGCAGGTGCCCGTCGGCGTGGTGCTGCCCCGCGACGCCGGCGACGTCGAGGCCGCGCTGGCGGTGTGCCGCCGGTTCGGCGCGCCCGTGCTCGGCCGCGGCTGCGGCACCTCGCTCGCCGGTCAGAGCGTCAACGAGGCGGTGGTCTTCGACTTCACCCGGCACATGGACGCCATCGTCGGCCTCGACCCGGGGCGGCGCTCGGCACGCGTCCAGCCCGGCGTCATCTGCGACGCGCTGCGCGACGCCGCCGAGCCGTACGGCCTGACGTTCGGGCCGGACCCGGCCACGCACGACCACGCGACGCTCGGCGGGATGATCGGCAACAACTCCTGCGGCGTCCACTCCGTCATGGCCGGCAAGACCGTCGACAACATCGACGAACTGGACGTCGTCACCTACGACGGCACCCGGATGCGGGTCGGCCCCACCGCGGAGGCGGAGCTGGAGCGCGTCATCATGGCCGGCGGGCGGCGCGGGGCGATCTACGCCGGGCTGCGGCGCATCCGCGACACCTACGCGCGGGCGATCCGCGAGGGGATGCCGGACATCCCGCGGCGCGTGTCCGGCTACAACCTGGACGCGCTGCTGCCCGAGAACGGCTTCAACGTCGCCCGCGCGCTGGTCGGCTCGGAGAGCACGCTGGCGCTGACGCTGGAGGCGACCTGCCGGCTGGTCGAGTCTCCGCCGCACCGGTCGCTCGTCGTGCTCGGCTACCCCGACATCCCCTCCTCCGGGTACGACGTGCCGTGGCTGCTGGGGTTCGGCGCCATCGGACTGGAGTTCACCAGCCGTCACGTCGTCGACAACCTGCGGGCCAAGCGGTTTCCCGCCGCGCGCCACGCGCGGCTGCTGCCGCCCGGCGAGGCGTGGCTGCTCATGGAGTTCGGCGGCGAAACCCGGCGCGAGGCCGACGCCAGGGCCCGGGCGCTGATCCGTGCCCTGGCCACCCTGCGCACCAGGCCCTACCCGGGCGGCCACACGCCGCCGAGCCACCGGTTCTACGAGGAGCCGGACGAGGCGGCGGCCGTCTGGGAGATCCGGAGCGAATCGGCCGGCACCTCCCGGATGCCGGTCGGCCTGGGCGGCCACGGCGGCTGGCCGAACTGGGAGGACGCCGCGGTCGCCCCGGAGCGGCTCGGGCCCTACCTGCGCGACTTCGTCCGCCTGCTCGACCGGTACGGCTACGACGGGGTGTTCTACGGCCACTGGGGCGACGGGTGCGTCCACTGCCGCATCGACTTCGACCTGCGTACGGCCGAGGGCGTACGCAGGTATCGGCGGTTCATGGAGGAGGCCGCCGACCTGGTCGTCTCCCATGGCGGGTCGCTGTCGGGGGAGCACGGCGACGGGCACGGCCGGGCCGAGCTGTGGCCCCGGATGTTCCCGCCGGAGCTGATGCGCGCCTTCGCGGAGTTCAAACGGCTGTGGGACCCGGAGGGCCGGCTGAACCCGCACAAGCTGATCGATCCGTACCCGCTGGACGCGCACCTGCGGGAGGGGACGGCCTACCACCCGGAGCAGCCCGCCACGGTCTTCGCCTTCCCACAGGACGGGGGCGGCTTCGCCGAGGCGGTGGGCCGCTGCTTCGGCGTCGGAGCCTGCCGCCGCGTCGGGGGCGGGGTGATGTGCCCGAGCTTCATGGTGACCCGTGAGGAGAGGCACTCGACCCGGGGCCGGGCCCGGCTGCTGCAGGAGATGTGCGAGACCGGCGGCCCGATCGGGGACGGGTGGCGCAGTGAGGAGGTCAAGGAGGCGCTCGATCTCTGCCTGGCCTGCAAGGGCTGCCGGGGCGACTGCCCGGTCAGGGTCGACATCGCCACCTACAAGGCCGAGTTCCTGCACCACTACTACGCGGGGCGGCTCAGGCCCCGGCAGGCGTACGCGCTCGGGCTCATCGACGTCTGGGCGCGGCTGGCCGCACGCGTGCCGGAGCTGGCCAACGCCGTCACCCACGCGCCGGGGTTGCGCCGCGTCGTCAAGCTCGCCGCCGGGGTGGCGCCGGAACGCGACGTGCCGCGGTTCGCCCGGCGGACGTTCAGGGCGGTGTTCGCCGCGCGGTCGCGGCGCCTGGGGGAGCGGAACGTGGGCGGTCCGCCGGTGCTGCTGTGGCCGGACACGTTCACCGATCACTTCCAGCCGGAGATCGGGGTCGCGGCCGTCACGGTGCTGGAGGCGGCCGGGTTCCGGGTGATCGTGCCGGATGGGCCGCTGTGCTGCGGCAGGCCGCTGTACGACTACGGCATGCTGCGGCTCGCGCGGCGCTACCTGAGGCGCGTCCTGGACGCGCTGCGACCGCACCTCGAGGCGGGGATCCCGCTGGTGGGCCTCGAACCGAGCTGCCTGGCCGTCTTCCGTGACGAGCTGGTCAACCTGATGCCGCGCGACCTCGACGCGCGGCGGCTGCACGCGCAGAGCCTCACGCTTTCGGAGTTCCTGACCGGGCACGCCGCCGACTGGCCGGTGCCCCGGCTGCGCCGCGCCGCGCTCGTCCAGCCGCACTGCCACCACCACGCGGTCATGGGCCTGGCCGCGGAGAAACGGCTGCTGCGCGAGATGGAGCTGGACGCGGAGTTCCCCGACGCCGGCTGCTGCGGCATGGCCGGAAGCTTCGGCTACGAGGCGGGGGAGCGGCACCGGGTCTCCATGGCGGCCGGGGAACGGGTGCTGCTGCCCCGGGTGCGGGCCTGCCCGCCGGACACATTGATCATCGCGGACGGCTTCAGCTGCCGAGGCCAGATCGCGGACGGGACCGGCCGGACCGCGCTGCATCTCGCCGAGGTGCTCGCGCTGGCCATCCGCGAGCAGCGGAGGGATGCGACATGAGCGTCGAGCGTACGGCGTCGGACGTCCTGGTCGACCGGCTCATCTCGTGGGGCGTGGACACGGTCTTCGGGCTGCCCGGCGACGGCATCAACGGGTTCGTCGACGCGCTGCACAAGCGGCACGACGACCTCCGGTACGTCCATGTGCGGCACGAGGAGGTCGCCGCCATGGCGGCCGTGGGGTACGCGAAGTTCACCGGGCGGCTCGGGGTGTGCTTCGCCACCTCGGGTCCGGGGGCCGCGCACCTGCTCAACGGCCTGCTCGACGCGCGGACCGAGCAGGCGCCGCTGCTGGCCATCAGCGGCATGACCTATCACGACCTCGTCGGCACCGCCTACCTGCAGGACGTCAACACCGACTACCTGTTCAACGACGTCGCGCTCTACAACCAGCGGATCATGGGCCCGGCGCACGTGATCAACGTCGTCGACTACGCGGTGCGCACCGCGCTGACCCAGCGGGGGCCGGCCCACCTGACGTTCCCGATCGACTACCAGGCCGCGCCGGCCGACTCTGGCACCCGCTTCCGCCGCAACGTCGAGGGCCACACCTCCACGGCGCACCGGCCGCCGATCCGGGTGCCGCGCCGGGAGGACCTGGAGGAGGCGGCGCGAGTCTTCGCCGGAAGGTCGAGGGTCGTCATCCTCGCCGGGGCGGGTGCGCGCGGCGCGGGGGCTGAGCTGGAGGCGGCCGCCGAGCGGCTCGCCGCGCCCATCGTGAAGGCCCAGCTCGGCAAGGACTGCGTGCCCGACGACAGCCCCTACACCACCGGGCCGATCGGCCTGGTGGGCAGCCGTCCCAGCGAGGAGGCGCTGGAGGAGTGCGACGCACTGCTCATCGTCGGCTCGACCATGCCCTACATCGAGTACTACCCCTCGCCCGGGCAGGCCGTCTGCGTGCAGATCGACGACCGGCCGGAACGGCTCGGCCTGCGCCACCCGGTGGACGTCCCGCTGGCCGGCGACGCCCGGGCGACGCTCGCCGCGCTGCTGCCGCTGCTGCCGCGCAACGAGGACCGCGCGTTCCTGGCCAGGGCGCAGGAGGGCATGCGCGAGTGGTGGGCGCTGATGGAGGAGCGCGGTACGCGTACCGACCTGCCGATGAAGCCGCAGGTGCCCGCCTGGGCGCTGAACGACGCGCTGGCGCCGGACGCGATCGTCTGCGGCGACTCCGGGACCGTCACGACCTGGGCGGCCCGGCAGATCAAGATCCGGCGCGGCCAGCTCTTCTCGTTCTCCGGGACCAACTGCTCGATGGCGGCCGGCCTGCCGTACGCCATCGGGGCGCAGACGGCCTATCCGGGGCGGCAGGTCGTCGTGTTCACCGGGGACGGCTCGCTCACGATGCAGCTCGGCGACTTCCTCACCGCGGTCCAGCACGACCTGCCGATCAAGGTGGTGGTCATCAGGAACGACACGCTGGGCCTGATCAAGTGGGAGCAGATGGTGTTCCTCGGCAACCCGGAGTACGGCGTGGACCTGGCGCCGATGGACTTCGTGAAGTTCGCCGAGGCCTGCGGCGCCCGCGGGATGCGCATCGAGGATCCGCGCACCTGCGGTGACCAGATGCGTGAGGCGCTGTCGTGGGACGGCCCGGTGATCGTCGAATGCGTCGTCGACCGGCACGAGCCGCCGCTGCCGGCGAAGGTGAAGAGCCACCAGGTGCGCAAGTTGTTCGACGCGCTGCGGCAGGGCACCCCGAACCGCAACCGCATCGCCCTGCAGATGGTCAAGGACCTGCTCGACGAGTCGAGCTTCGAGGCCGCCCCCGGCCCAGAGATCCCCGGCCCGATCGCGCGGGCGGCTTCGGAGATCGTGGAGAAACTGCGCGACCGCACCGAGGAGTGACCGCAGCGCGTCCACCCCTTTGCCTCTCCGTACGCCGTACGGTACGGTGTACCCCCGATCGAGAGAAGGGGCGGAAGCGGTGAGTTCAGGTGATCTCGCGGTGATCGCCGAGGGCCTGCGCAAGCGTTATGGCCGTGGACGCGGCGACGAGGGAGAACCGGCGCTGGACGGCTTCGACCTGGCCATTCCCAAGGGGACGGTGTGCGGGCTGCTCGGCCCGAACGGCGCGGGAAAGCCCGTTACGGGATTGTGGCTTTACTGGGAGCGCCTGTCCGCGCGATCCGCGATCTTCGCTCGGATTCGAGGCGCTGAGATGGCCGCAGGCGGCCGAACTCGACCTAACCCATATCTCGGGTAGGCCGGAGGCGCTTAGGCGCTCTGTGCGGCTCTCAGCGCGTTCTAGGGGCATCGGGCCTTTATCGGCTCGTGGGGATCTCGTCTCCGGCCGTTTCGCGGTCTCTCACGGCATCCTCCGGCCATCCCGTGGCCGTGCTCGCTCCCGGGTGCCTCACGGTCCATCGCTGCCGCCTCGTGGCCGTGCCCGGGTGCCTCGTGTCTGCGTCCGGCCGTCTCGCGCCCGTCCGTGCCCGGGTGCCCACGAGCGCGAGCCCGCGCGCTCGTGCCCGTCCGTGCCCGGGTGCCTCGTGTCTGCGTCCGGCCGTCTCGCGCCCGCGTACGTAACGCAGCGTGTAAGTCTCAAGTCTCGAAGTCTCACGCCGTGCGGGATACGCCATGCGCGCAGGCGCGCACGCGCGCGCGTAGGGAAGATCATCTTGACGCTTAAGTCTCACCCAAGTCTCACGCGAAGTCTCACGAAGACCAAAGATCATCGTCACGCTCAGTGACGAAGACGGCTCCGGTAATGACTGCGGGACCCCTACCGGAGTGGGGGTCCCGCGAGTGGCCGCGCTTAGGATCGCTCCTGTGCAATTTTGATCATGCTTCCTTGCCGCTGGTGATCAGCTCCCAGATCTCCAGAGCCCGGACCCGGGTCCCGCGAGCCGTCTCGTGGACCTTTTCCAGCTTCTCGCGCCGGTCCGTACGCCGGATCACGTAAGAACCGCCTTCGGCGCATAGCTCGTATTCGACCCGGCCGAACTTGACGATCCCCCGGACGCGCGAGCACGTCCCCCGCGAGTCGTACGGCCGCCAATCAAGCCCCATGCGGCCACACCTCCCGCCATGTGTGTAGCGTCCGCTTCACGATCGCCACGACTTCGAGCGCCCGGAAGCTGCCCGCCTCGAAAGTCTCGCCGGAAGGCCGATGCCTGCCGTGCCACCGGCCGGACTCGTCTTGCATCACGTCGCATTCGGCCACGAGGTCATCTCGCCACTCGCCGACCGTGACTCTGTCTTCCTTGCCCATGTGGCAAGGTTAGCCAGGTTCCCCACACTTCACCATGGATCCCCAGTGGTGAACCGTGGGTATCTCTGACGACAGGTGGGGACCTACGGTCAGGCGAGTGATCGAGTGGCGGGCCAACCGGCCGAAGTGGGAGCAGATCGCCGACGTGATCCGGGAGCGGATCGCGGACGGCACGTATCCGCCTGACTCACCCGTGCCCAGCGAACACAAGATCGTCCAAGAGTTCGGCGTTGATCGCGGGACCGCCCGGAAGGTTCTGGATCACCTCCGGGAGACCGGCGTGACCTACGCCGTCCGGGGTCTGGGCTCGTTCGTGGCTGGGAAGCCCGATCAGGACCCCACGGATCCCCACGGTTCCCCCTAGCGCGCTCTGAGCGCCACACAGAGCGCTTGGACCCCGTTTCCGGGTGTCGTCTATCCGGCCGACCGGAGATCGGCGCTTAGATCGGCGCTGTCAGACTTCGGATTCTCAGGTGATCGCGACCGGCCGACCCCGGACATGACGAGACCCCCGGCCGGTCCGATACTCCCGTGTCCCGGCCGGGGGTCTCGCACCTCCCCCACAGAGGACGCCGTCACGGTACGGCGTGGCCGGAGCGCCTCGCGAACAGAAAGACGGCCGGACACGACGAAGCCCCCGGGGGTCTCAGCCCGGGGGCTCCATGCTCCGGGGCTCTTGCAAGGCACCCCGGGCTAGTGAGCGGCATCCGCCATCTCAACCGTATGCCGACGCCGGACGGCATCGCGACCGGAAGACGGCCGATCAGCGGTGAAACTCGATCATGGCGACGGCTCCCGCACCTTCGAGCGTCACATGAGGGGACCGGGAGAACTCGACTCCGTCCGGACCGAAGTCCGCCACGACGGAGTTTCCCCTAGCCGCCGCTTGGAGACTGAGCCGGACCGTGCCGTCTGATCCGCCGTCCCGGAGTACGAGGGTCGAGCGCCTCCGGGACGGTGTGAGGATCACCTTCCGGACGCATCCCCTCGTGGCGTAAGGCCACTTCGGGTCATCGGTCAGATCCCCGGTCGCGGTGACGTGGTGAAGGGTCATGATCCGATTCCCCGATTCCTGATCGCGGTGTGAGCCGGACACAGCCGGTAGAGTTCGCAACCGCACCGGCCGGACGATGCCACAGCGTCGAGCTCTGCCCGCTTGGCGGCCTGCCGCTCCCGGGCTCGCCGCGCCGACGCTTCGAGCCCGATGTCTTCACGGACCCCGTCCGCCCGGGTGATCACTCGCCGCGTGGTGGACGAGCCGGACGGGTGCCGCTCCCGGGGGCTCGCCGACAGGGACGGCCGTGCGGGAGCGACCATGGACGGCCGGGACCCCGGGCGCTCCGCGAGGAAGTCCCGGACGAATGCCCATTGGTTCTCTTCGGTGTAACCGGCGAAGCCGGTAAGGCCACGAGCCGCACACCACGCCCGGAAGTCCTCCGGTCTGGTGTTGCTCTGCCGCAGCGCCGCCGCGATCTCGCTACTGATCACTTGACCCATCTCGGCCGTCCCTTCTTCTGGCCCATCACACGCATGATCGTCCGCTCGTCCGGCTGGCCGTACTGCTTGACCACGCGCCGGAGTGCGTCTTCGGGATCTTTCGCCGCGAGCACGTTGTAGGCGGCGGCCGGAGCGTGCAGATGGCCGTATGCGCCGTCCTTCTCCAGAACGGCGGCATAGGCCGTGTAGAAGCGCCGCTCCCGGTCGTCCTCGAAGATCTCGTTCTCCCGTGCTCGCCGGGCTTCCGCCTCGCGCTTGCGCTCCCAGTTGGCCCGTGCCGTCGCCTTGATCTGCTCGCGGATCTGCACCGCGTCCGCCTCCGAGATGACCGGCCGACCTGACCAGTCCCGGAAGACGGTGACGCCGTACGCGCCGCGCTCGATCGCCTGAGCCAGAACGCCAAGACGTTTGGCGACTTCGGCCACCGGGACGAGCCGGTCCGTGGTGATCGTGTTCATGATTGCTGTCCTCTCTGTTGAGCGGGGGTCTTCGAGGGTGTGGGGGTCAGAGTGAGCGCCTGGCCTTGAAGGTGTCCCACGATCCAGCGAACGCGGGAGCAGCGCCGGACGGGAGGGGAAGTCCTAGCGCCTCGCGTGCCTTGTGGGTGAGCCGGAGCACGTCGCCGGGTCCGCTGATCGTCCCGGTCGTGGCCGGGCCGAACGGCCGCGTGGCTCCGCAAGCGTCGATCTCGTAGCTCCACGGGTCGTGGGGGTCGAGCCGGAAGATCGTGATCTCGACCTCGCGCGTGTGATCGTCCGGGTCCGCGTCATCTGGCCTGACCATGATGTGGACCGTGTCCCACTCGCGGACGAGCACGGTCCGCGTGGAGCCGTCGCGCTCGATCTCGTCCGTCGTCTGCCCCCGGTCGCGCACGCGGACCGATGACGCTCCGGTCTCCGGCCGCTGTGCCGCTTGATTGATCTCCGTGATCGTCATAGTCATGTGATCACCTCCCTGATCGTGCTCAGTGTGCGCTGTCGGTGCTGGTCACGCGAACGGAAACGGCCGGAGGCGAGGGGATCCCGGGTATCCGGTGACGCTTACGTGTCAGGGGATGCGAGAGCCCCCGGAGGGTGAATGATCTACGTCTCGACACGATGTAGTCCCCCGGGGGCTCTGGCCACTGTAGGCCGTCATCTCCGCTCGTGCCGCCCGTGCCGCTCGTGCTCGCTGGGGTCCGGGGTCGTGAGGGGTCGGAGGGGGGATATGGGGTGAAAATCCACAAATGTCCGAATCGGGTTGTGCGACCCCCAATCCTGAATTTTCCGCGTGGTACCGGCCGCGTCTGGTTTTTTCCTGATCACTTCCGGCCGGAAGCCGCGTCATGATCCATTCTCCGGCGAAGACGGCCGGGAGCGCTTCCGTCGCCGGTACTCCCGGACGCGCTCTGGGTTCGCCTCACGCCATCGCTTGGTGAGATCGCGCATGCGTTCCGGGTGATCCTTCGCCCACTGGCGGGATTGCTCACGTCTGCGCTCCCGGCATGCCTCGCACGGCTCGCACGGGCACCCGGAGAGCGCCAAAGTCCGCGCGCCGTGCCGTGGCTTCGGTCCGGGCATGGGAGACCTCCGTTCCATGGGTTGGTACGTGGTACGTGCCGCGTGCCGGTCCGTGGGATTGGTACGGGCTCCGTGCCATCCCCGGAGAGCGGCCGGGATCGGGTGGCACGCTGCCGCGTGCCGGTACGGAACTCGTGGGTGATCAAGGATTTGCCGGCGAATCGCCGGACCGGTACGGCGTGAGGGTGCCGTGCCAGCGGCGTACCACTGGCACGGCGGGGATCATCCGACGATGAAGATCGTGATGAAGGCCGCCACGAGGGCGAGCAGGATCACGGGACGCTCCGGTCTGTACGTGATCCACAGACCAAAGCGGAACATGGCACGTACCGGCACGATCAGCCGGTAATAGCCCTCTTCACGGTCGTTGCGCGCCGTGGGACGGAGCGTGAGCCACTCGTCCGCCTCGTGCCATGTGCCATGTGGCACGTAAGCAAGCGCCTCGTAAGGCTCAACGGCACGCGCGGGGGTGCCATTCTGGGGACCGGGGACCGGGCCGTTACGGTCGGCCCGGTCCCGCTTGGTACGGGACATGATCATCCTTCCTGTGTCGTGTGCCACGGGCGGCACGAGTGGAACGGCTCCGGCCGGTACGTGCGGCATGTGCCGGATCCCGTTGGTACGTCTGTCAGCTCACGTACGGGAGTTGGACCGCGCTCTTCGTCACGATGTCCCGGAGCGTCCATAGGCCGCATGTCGGGACGCACTCTTCGGCGCACTCGTAGGGACACCCCAGATAGGCGCGAGCGTTGGGATCCCCTGTCACGAACGCGGCGTAGTCCCGTTGCGCTTCGAGGTAAGCCGGGTCCTCTCGTCTGCGGGGGGCTCCGGTCTCGCCGTGCTCGAAGCGAGCCGATCGCGCCGCGTCGAGAGCACGGCCGACGCCGTTCCGCGTGGCGTGCTTGAGCTCCCAGAACCTCCGGGACTCCCAGACGAATGTTTCGGAGTCCTCATCGAAGGGGTTCTCTGGCACGAGCCGGAGACCGGTGACGGGGGGATCCCGGGGGATGTCTCCGACAAGGATGATCAAGTCCCCGCCGTGCCGCTGGCAGGCTAGGGCGATCTCCCTGCATCGGTCGAGGTCCCGTTGATTGGGGTCAACCCCCTTGACCTCCACGAAGAGCCGGAGGTCCGGAAGCCGGAAGTCCGGAAGGTATGGCCCGGCCGCCGTGACGAATCCCTTCGGCTCGTACTCCCACCGGATGCCCATGGTGTCGAAGAACACAGCCCACCGGGCTTCGAGCCGGGAGCGGAAGCGGCATCCGGCATACCGGGTCTCGATCGCCTTGATGGTCATGATCGTCTTTCCTTTCGGGGGATGGGGGCTCCGGCCCTCTGAACTGGGGAAATGGGACCGTGTGCAGCTTGTGCAGGGTCGTTGAAAAGTCCACGCGATGGAGCGATATGGAGAACTTTCGGTTGACCCTGCACAAGCTGCACAAGATCACCTCTCGAACGGGTGATCATCGTCCCGGAAGCGGACTCCGACCCATGCCATGGCCTGAGCCGGGAGTGGAGCCGTAGCCTTCCGGGGTCGCGAGATCCCGGGTTGCGAGGTCCGGACTCGCCGCTTCTCCACGCGCGCCCGGGTGGTCTCGGAGTGGTCTTGGAAGCGGGGGGTGAAGAGCTTCTCTGACGGCTCCCGGTTGCCCCGATCGCGCATCCAATCGCGGTAATGCTCGTAGAGGTCCGTCGTGGTCACGTAGGCGTCCATGTCCGCCGTGAGCTGGTCATCCCAGTAGGCGAGGATCATGTCCGACTCGCGCCGCCACGCGCGGGTGCCCTCCGCCACGGACTCCGGATGATCCGGCATGACCATTCCGGCGTCGTAGAAGCGCCGCGCGCCGTCCACGATCCACCGGAGCACGGCCGCGAGGATCTCCGGGTCCTTACTCGCCCGGTCCCGGAGCTTGGGATCCCCCTTCCGCTCGTGCGGTGCGGTCGGCTCCCCCTTCACGTAGGTGTACGGGAAGCTCACGAGCGCGAGCCTCCGCCATGTGCCCGTGTCCGTCTCCGTCACGATCGGCCGGTAGTTCGTGGTCAGGAACAGCGAGTGCGTAGCCCGCCACGTCACGCTGTCCTTGTACTTGAACGCCCCTCGCATCTCCGGGGAGCCGAGAGACTTCTTGAGCCGGACGGAGTCGAGGTGGGCCGCCTCCGGCGTCTCTTCGATCAGCGCGAGCCGGACCCCTTGAAGGGTGATCAGGTCGAACGGGCTCGCCTGCCCCATCAGGACCGCGTCCGGAATGAGCGTGTGGTACTCGCCCAGCGCCGCGCCGACAGAGTCCACGAACGTGGTCTTGCCGTTGCTGCCTCCGCCGTTGAGAAGCGGCATGACATCGTCCGGCGTCATGTGACCGGTAGCAGCCTGCCCGAAGCGGACCTGTAGCCAGTCGGCCACGTCCGGGGGGACCGCCGCGAGGATCGCGTCAAGGTCCCCACTCTTGGCCGTGGGGTCGTAGTCCGCTCCGGCGAGCCGGGAGATCAGCCGCTCCGGGTCGTGCGGCATGAGCTCTCCCGTCCGGAGGTCCACGACGCCGTTACGGCAGTTGAGGACATCGGGGTCCGCGTCCATGTCGGCCGCGTCGAAGAGAACCGTCTCGATCCCCCTCGCGAGCGTCGTGATCGCGTTGATCCGGCCGCGTCCCAGAACCGACCGCCACCCGTCAATGACCTCTTGCTGGGTCCGGCTGTTGTCCCCCTTCGAGGTCTCCACCGCTTCGGAGAACCGGGCCACAGCCCAGAGCCGGACCGCCTCGATCACGGCCGCCTCGTCACAGCGTGCCCAGCGCCGTCCGTCCCAGGTGACCCACCCGGTACCGGCCGACCACCGGAAGTGACCGTCCATGACCTCGTCCGCCACGGTCTCCGCGAGGTAGGCGTCTGAGAAGGTCCCGTCCGCCGACGCGGTGACCGGCTCGTCCGGGTTCGCGGCTTCGAGCAGTCCGGCCACCGTGCCGCCGTTGGCGAGGTAATCGTCAGCTCCCGCCTTCTCCAGACCCTCCACGTCCGGCGTGACGAGGTAGAAGACCCTCCGGGCTCCCTTGCTCGTCAGCCACCGTCCGAGACGGACCATGGCAAGCATGACCGGCCGCTTCGTCCGTGCGTCGGAGTCGAAGCAGACGATGACCTCGCGGCCACGAAGCGGAACGTCCTCCCAGTCTCCGAGCGTGCCCAGCTTCTTCCGCCAGTTGTAGACCCCGGTCAGGGCCACCACGCACTCCCCGCGCGAGGTGAGCGCGTCCGCCTTCTTGACGCCTTCGGTGATCCAGAGCCGGACGGAGGTGTCCCGGATCCGGTCGCTGTTGCTGGGGTGGATGTCGAGCTTGTTCGGGAGCCCCTTCGGGGAGAGGTAGCGGAGTGCCTTCTTGCCGTCCTCCCGGACCGGGAGCTCATCGAAGCGGAACTGAGCCGAGACGAGATCGCCGGTCGGCCCGTACATGGGGATGATCATCCCCGGAGTGCCCTTCCGGACCCCCGGCCACTTCGCGCCGATCTCAGCGAGCCGTCCGGCCGTCTCCGAGTCCACGAGGGACGTGGAGAGGTACCCGCGCGCCTCGATCGTCTCCGACGCGATGCCGGACGCTTCGAGGGTCTTCCTGTGTGCGTCGGTGAGCTTCACGAGTGCGCTCCCTTCCAGAGCCGGGGGTCCCGGGAGCCGCGAAACCATGGCCGGTCACAGCACGAGCAGAACGGCACCATGCGACCCCTGACGGCGTGAGCGAATTCGCTTGGCTCGCGCCGCATGTCGCGCCATTCGATGAATTCGGCGCTCGCTCCGCACGTCAGGCATTCGCCTTGACTTGCGGGCAAGGAATGAACCGGCTTACTCTGGTTACAGACCGCGCGCCAATTGGTCTTCTGGGCCTCGCTCTGTCCGCCAACGGAGCGAGGCTTTCTCTTTTCGATCATCGGTCCGCGCCACCTCGAAGCAGGTTGGCGAGGCGCTCGCGCTGATCCTCCCGGAGGGGAGGGGCTTCCGCCACGATCGAGCGGATGTAATCGGCGATCTTCACGGCCGCGAGCTCGCGCTCAATCTCGGTCGTGTCCTGGTTGGGGTAGTGGCGCTTCGTGTTCGCGAGCTTGCCCGCGAGGGTCAGCCGTTCGGGGCTTGCCGTAGCCATGGCCGGACTCCGCATCTGTCGCGGATCGAGCCCATTCCCCTCCGGGGATTCTTAGGGCCTTGCCGTGGCGTTTCTTGCCGTTGATCCGACATTAAGTGATCCGATTGCCGGTCGCAAACCGAAAGTAGTTGCCGCACAACGACTTCCGCCGGACTTCTCGGTTTCCTCTAATCGAGTCGTTGTGTGGCAACTACCTTTCTTGGAGGGTCCGCACAAACAGAAAGCCCCCGGGATTCCCGGGGGCTATTCCTGACGCTTAAGCGTCACGCATTCCATTCCCAGCGGATTGACTCCGGCCGGAAGGTCCGCGTCCCCCGGCCGGTCGGCAACAGCGTGACCGTGGCGAGCAGACGGAGGATCTCCCGCTTCCGCCCCAGAGACAGGCGCTCCCAGGTCCCGGCCGCGTCATCGGTGCCGACGAAGTCCGCAAGCGGGCTCTCCGCCGTGGCCGTGGCCAGCTCCGCCCGGATCTCCGCTATCCGCTTGTCCACCATGGCGGAGATCGTGTCCATCATCGGCCCGTCGATCGTCCCCATGGCGAAGCGCTGTGCCGCGTCCAGCTTGCGCGCGTCGAGGATGACGAGTTCTTCCCGGAGCGCCGCAACGTCCACCGTGGTCCGCGAGGGGAGCAAGTCCGCAAGGTCGCTCCGGGAGAGCCGCGCCACGATGACGCTCGTCACGAAGCCGTCCACGTCGGATTGTTTGCGCTGGCAGTGCCCGCGCTCCCGGCACCGATAGACGATGTCCCCGCCGTTGGCTCGCCGGACGGTCATGGTCGATCCGTCGTCACAGACTCCGCACCGGTAGACGAGCGAGCCCAGCCACTTCGGAGTGTTGCCCGGGGAGGTCTTCCGCTTGGGGTCCGTGAAGAGCGTGATCAGCGCCTCCCGGGTGTCGTCGGGGAGGATCGCGGGGAAGGCGTTCCGGGTCATGATCTCGCCACGGTAGACGGCATGCCCGGAGGTCCGGGGGTGCGTGAGGATCTGATGAATCGTCTTGCTGTTCCACTGCGAGCCGTTCACGGTGGGCACGCCGCGCGCCGCGAGGTCCCGGAGGATCTGGTTCATGGAGACGCCGGACAGGAGATCGTCCGCCCAACGGCGGATCTCCGCCGCCTCCGCCTCGCTGTGCCGGGTCATGTCCAGGACCGGCCGGTCCTCATACCGGCGTTCCATCGGGGGAGCCTTCGGGTTGACGCACACCGACCGGACTCGTCCCGTGTCCACGCCCCAGCCGAACGGCCGGACCCCTCCGCCGTAGGCACCTTGCCGCGCCTGCCGCTTGCGCGCGAGCGCCACGCGCTCGCCACGGTGGCCGCTCTCGTATTCGGCTTCGACCGTGTCCGTCAGAAGCTCCTTGCGACCGGCCGCCTTGTCCAACCGGTACTCCCCGGCCTTCGAGACGGAGAAGAGCCGGACGCCGTGCGCGCGAGCGAGCCGGATGAACGCTCCGACCTCGTCCACCGACCGGTGAAGCCGGTTGGCGTGCCAGATGATGACGCACTCGATCAGCCCGGAGGCGATGTCCGCGAGCATGCGCCGGTACTCCGGCCGCTCGACCCCAGAGAAGGCGCTCCGGTCGTTGTCGGTGTAGGTCGCTTCGATCGTCCGGCCCAGCTCTCCGGCGAAGTCCTCGTTCTCCGTGTGCTGACTCTCGACCCCTTGAGCCGCGCCGGACTTGTCGAGCGAGATCCGGCAGTAATCGACCGTGAGCCCCATGGCGCTTCCCCTGCCCGTTCGTGGCGTTTTGCTTGACCTACAGACAAGGTAAGCCCGGAGATACGCCCCAGACCGGTAGCCGGGAAGACGACGTCGGTACGGATCCTCGCGACGCTGCTGCGGCTCGACGGCGGCCGGGCCCTGGTCGGGGGATTCGACGTGACGGAACAGGCCGCCGAGGTCCGCCGGCGCATCGGCCTGGTCGGGCAGAACGCCGCGGTGGACGAGGTGCTCAGCGGGCGGCAGAACCTCGTCATGTTCGGCCGGCTGCATCACCTCGGCAGGCGGGCCGCCGCGGCCAGGGCCGACGAGCTGCTGGCCGAGTTCGGCCTGTCCGGCACCGGCGCGAAACCGGTCAGCGCGTACTCCGGCGGCATGCGGCGCAGGCTCGACCTCGCGGTCGGCGTGATCCTCGCGCCCCAGGTGCTCTTCCTCGACGAGCCGACCGTGGGCCTCGACCCGCGCGGCCGGGGCGAGGTGTGGCAGGCGATCCGCGACCTGGCCGCCCGGGGCACGACCGTGCTGCTGACCACGCAGTACCTCGACGAGGCCGATCAGCTGGCCACGCAGATCAACGTGATGGACCACGGCAGGGTCATCGCCGAGGGCTCCCCGGGCGAGCTCAAGTCGCGGCTCGGCGGAGACCGGATCGAGTTCGTCGTGCACGACCGGGCCCTGATCGGCACGGCCGCCCGGGCCGTCGCGCCGATCGGCGTGACGGATCCGGCCGTCGACCCCGACGCCGGCCGCGTGAGCGTCCAGGTGTCCGACGGGACCGGCACGCTCCAGGAGACGGTGCGGGCGCTCGACCGGGCCGGTGTCGCCGTCGACGATCTCACGCTGCGCCGTCCCACGCTCGACGAGGTGTTCCTGCACCTCACCGGGGGCCGTTCCGCGCGGTCCGAGCGGGCCGCCGAGCCCGGGAAGGAAGTCAACGCATGACCGTCGCCGCCCATCTGCCGCCGACCGGTTCGCCCGGCTCACCGAGAAGCCTGCGCTGGGCCCTGGCGGACGGCTGGACCCTCACCCTCCGCGGCGTCTCGCACTGGGTGCGCGACCCCGCCCCGGTGATCTTCGCGCTCGCCTTCGACGTCCTCATCGTCTTGATGTTCGTGTATCTGATCGGCGGCGCGATGCGGGTGCCGGGCGGCGGCGACTACCGCGACTTCCTGATGCCCGGCATGTTCGCGATGACCATGCTGTTCGGCATCGCGGCCACCACGCAGGCGGTGGCGGCCGACGTCGAACGCGGGATCACCGACAGGTTCCGTTCGATGCCCATGTCCGCCGGGGCGATGCTGGCCGGGCGCGCCGCGGCCGACATGCTGCTGTCGGTTCTCACGCTGACCGTCATGATCGTCACCGCCCTGGCGGTCGGCTGGCGGCCGTACGGCTCGGCGGGCGGGTTCCTCGCCGCGCTCGGCCTGATCCTCCTGCTGCGTCTCGCGCTCGTCTGGGTCGGCGTCTATCTCGGGCTGACCCTGTCCGGCGCCGAGGCGGTCACCGGCGTGCAGGTGCTGGAGTTCCCCGTCGGCTTCCTGTCCAGCGCGTTCGTGGCGACCACCACCATGCCGGGGTGGCTCGGCGCGATCGCCGACTGGAACCCGATCTCGTCGACCGTCACGGCGGTGCGCGAGCTGCTCGGCAATCCCGGCGCAGCCGGTCACTCCTGGATCACCGAGCACGCCCTGCCCATGGCCGTCGTCTGGCCGGTCGTGCTACTGCTGATCTTCTTCCCGCTCTCGGTGGCCAAGTGGCGTGGTCTGAGCCGCTGACCCGGCCGGGTCCGCGATCCGCCCGGCGCCCCGTCGGCACGCCGTCCCCGAGAATGTTTCCCGTACGGTACGGCGTACAGGACGCACGAAGAGGGGCCGAGGGGCGAGATGACGGAGTACGGCGGCACGGGAGACCCGGCGCGGAGCCTGGCGATCCTGTGGCGGACGGGTGAACGGCCGAGCCGGAAGGGCCGGCCCGACCTGGGCGTCGACGGGATCGTGCGGGCCGCGATCGAGGTCGCCGACGCCGAGGGGCTGACGGCGCTGTCCATGCGGAAGGTGGCCGAGCGGCTGGGCGTCGGGACCATGTCGCTCTACACCTACATCCCCGGCAAGGCGGAGCTGATCGACGTGATGGTCGACACCGTCTACGGCGAGCTGCCGACGCCGCAGGACGTGCCCGGCGGATGGCGGGCCAGGCTGGAACTGATCGCCAGAGAGAACCTGGCGCTGTGCCGCAGGCACCCCTGGCTGCTGCAGGTGGCGACCGGCCGGCCCCCGCTCGGCCCGAACGTGATGGCCAAGTACGACTTCGAGCTGCGCGCGGTCGACGGCCTGGGCCTCGACGAGATCGAGATGGACCTGGTGGTCACCCTGATCAACGGGTACGTCCACGGCGCCGCACGCGGCGCGGTCGAGGCGGCGCAGGCGGAGAAGCAGACCGGGCTGACCGACGAGCAGTGGTGGTGGGCGCACGCGCCGTTCCTGGCGAAGGTGTTCGATGCCCGGCGCTATCCCACGGCCGCCCGGGTGGGGGCCGCGGCGGGCGAGGCGTACAACGCCGCCTACGACCCCGAGCGGGCGTTCGAGTTCGGGCTGCGCCGCGTGCTCGACGGGATAGAGGTGTTCATCCGCTCCCGCGGCTGACGGGGCGGGGCCGCCCGCCGGAATCGTCCGCCGGTCACTGGGTAGGGCCGAGCGCATGGGGGTGATTACCATGCGCATGGGTGATCGACCAGGACATGGGCGGCTGGACGGGCAGGTCACGGTGATCGAACGGGGGCCGTCGCTGTCGCGTACCGTCGGCGCGGCCGGTCTGGGCGCGTGCGCCGGGGCGCTGGCCGAGTACCTGCTCGATCCGGACCTCGGCCGGACCCGCCGCGCCCGCGTCCGCGACAAGGGCGTGCACGTCGTGCACCGGTCGAGGGGCGGCATCGGCATCCTCGGCCGGGATCTCAGCAATCGGAGCCGGGGCGCGATCGCGGGCGTCCGCTACCGCTTCCTGGGCAGGAACGTCGACGACCGGGTGCTGTCGGAACGTGTGCGCGCCGAGTTGGGCCGGCATGTCAGCCATCCGCACGCGGTGGAGGTCCACGTCGATGGGGGCCACGTGACCCTCGCCGGGCACGTGCTCGAACGGGAGACCCGCCGGGCCTGCCGGGCGGTGGCGCGGATTCCCGGTGTCAAGGGCGTCGAGGCGAGCTGGACCGCGCACCACGACACCGAGGGAGTGATCCAGCTTCAGGGGGGAGGCCGGCCCAGGGAGCGCGTGCCCGAGATCTTCCAGCAGTGCTGGTCGCCGACGGCCAGGTTCCTCGCCGGGGCGGCGGCCGCTGCCACCTGGGGGATGGCGGGGCGGCTGCCGAAGCCGCTGGCCTGGACGGTACGGACCGGCTGCGCCGTCCTGGCCGCCCGCGCGGCCACGAATCTCCCGCTGAAGCGGCTCAGCGGGATCGGGGCCGGCCGGCGCGCCGTCGACATCGAGGACGCGATCTCGGTCGCCGCCCCGGCCGAGGACGTGTGGCCGCTGCTGAGCGATTACAGCGTCTTCGCCAAATGCATGCCCGACGTCTTGGAGGTACGGCGCTCCGCCGACGGGCAGCGCTCCCAGTGGGTGATCTCGGGACCGGCCGGGGTGCCCGTCGGTTTCGAGGCGACCGAGATCAACCGCGAGGAGGGCCGGGAGATCTCCTGGCGGACCACCGAGGGCAGGCTCATCGCCCACACGGGCACGCTGCGTCTGACGCCCGAGGGGGCCGACCACTGCCGGATCGAGGTACGGCTCGCCTACAACCCGGTGATCGGCGCGGTCGGGCACGCGATGGCGACGCTGCTCGGGGCCGACCCGGCCCGGAAGCTGCAGCAGGACCTGATGCGGCTGAAGTCGCTCATCGAGACCGGCAAGCCGCTGGCCGGCGCGGTTTCCGGGGACGAGCGCAGGTCGTGACGCACCCGGCGGCGCCCGGAGCGAATCAGCCCCGGACGCCGCCGGGAGTCACCGCTGTTGGTGATCGAATCGCCAAGGGTCGATGGGACTTGGCGTGGTCGGGAGACTGCGGGCAGAGGATCTCCACGGAGCGGTCGTCGCGCCTGAGCGGTCACGACCGTCCTGAGCGTACGCTGACGACCATGGGGGGCACCGTCAGGTTGACCGCGACCGTCACCGCCGACGACAAGGGCCTGTACTGCGCGCGATGCGTGCAGGTGGAGGTCGCGGCGGAGGGCGGCACGGTCGACGAGGCCCTCGCCCGGTTGCGCGAGGCGCTCGTGTCGTACTTCCGGCACCGCCCCCTGCCCGAGGTCCCGTCCCGGCCGCCGATCGTCATGCCGGTCGAGATCCAGCTGCCGGACTGACCCGGACGCGCTCGGGCCTGAGGACGAACCCGCTCGCCGTACGCGCCGGCACCCGGCGCAGGGAGATCGTCAGATCCTGTTCGGGCACGTGGTGGTCCAGCCCGGCCAGGCGGCCCGCCAGGACCCGCATCAGCGTGGTCGTGATGGCCTCGCCGGGGCAGCGGTGGCCGGTGTTCGCGTCGCCGCCGCCCTGGGGGATCAGATCGAACGCGCCGATCCGGCGGCCGAAGAACCGCTCCGGCTCGAAGCGGTACGGCTCGGCCCAGAGCCGGGCGTCGTGGTTCTGCCCGTAGACGTCGAGGAGTACGAGCGCGCCGGCCGGAATCGGCTCCCCCTGCCAGGACAGGTCCCGTACGGCCCGGCCGCCGACGAACGGCGTGAACGGATAGAAGCGGCGCACCTCCTCGACGAACGCCTCGGTGAAGGCGTCGGGGAACGCCTTCGACCCGCTGTCGGCCGCGCCGGTCAGGCGGGCACGATGCTCGGGCCATCGATGCAGCGCGTGGGCCATGAAGGTGACGAACCAGCAGATGGCCACCGTGGGGCGCAGGACGTTGAGCAGGTCGACCGCTGCCACGCGCGGTTCGAGCCGTTTGCCGTCGGTGCCCTCGTGATGCGCCACCACGTCGATGGCCGAGCCGGACGGCGTGGTCAGGGTGCGCCGGCGAACAGCCGTTATCAGAGCGGCCAGCCACGCCTCGCGCCGCCTCCGGGCCGTTCGCGCCCGCCAGTGCCGTCGCCCCACCGAGCCGAATCCGTCGACCATCGCGACCAGGTCGGACGCCATGGCCGGCACGTCGGCGGCGGGCAGGGGGACGCCCGCCCACCCGCACACGGCGCGGGTCAGCAGCCGGGACGCCTCGTCGAAGAGCACGACGTCCCGCCCGGCCGGCCACGAGGAGACCGTCTCGTCCCAGGCGGCGAGCGTGCGATCGGCCAGGGCGCCGATGCCGTCCTCGGTCATCAGCGACATGAACATCGCTTTGCGCAGCCGGTGGGCCGGGCCGTCGAGCGTGTGCACGGCGCCGTGACCGAACAGCGTGCTCTTGACCGGGCCGGGCAGGGCCGTGCGCCGCTCCACATGGTCCTCGTCATAGAAGAACCGCGCCGCGTCCGGCCCGCACAGGCCGACCGCCCGCTGCCCGAGCACCCTCGTGTGGACGATGTCCGACCCGGCACGGCGGCGCAGGCCGGGCAGCCAGGCGTATCCGCTGAGCAGGAGCGGCAGTGTGTTGTCGAGCAGTGGCATACGTCGGGCCTGCCCGGCCGATACCGGGAGGAAACGGCGGGCTCGGCGTGCGCGAACCAGGTGGGGCACCGCGGTTTGTAGATCTTTGCGAGATGAAGCGCCTGATCCTCAGGTTTGACCCGACATTGAGCGTCGGACACATGATCATCCACCGTGGGCCGCTTAGCGTCTTGCTCGTACCTTCCACGACATCGGGGGAGTCCATGCCTATCTGCACTGCCATACTCGCCGCCGCCCTGTTCGCCGGCCCGGCCGCCGCCGCCACACCACAGGAAGCGGGTCCGGGCGACGTCACCAGCAACACCGACCCCTACAGCAGCCAGATGTACGGGGCGCCGCAGTTCGGGATGCAGCCGCCGTGGCTGCAGCAGGCCGGCGCGCAGCAGCCGCAGGAGAACCAGAGCACGATGCAGCAGCCGGGCATGATGCAGCCCGGCATGACCCAGCCGGGCACGATGCAACCGGACATGATGCCGTCCGGTATCACCCAGCCCGGCATCACCCAGCAGCCCGACATGATGCAGCAGCCCGGCATGATGCCGCCCGGTATGGGCCAGCAGCCGGGCATGATGCCGCCCGGTACCGCCCAGCAGCCGGGAGCGATGCAGCCTGCGATGTTCCAGCCGATGCAGCCGCCGTGGCTGCAGGAGGCCGGGATGCAGCAGCAGCCCCAGCAGCCCCAGCAGCAGTCGCAGCAGCCCCAGCAGCAAGGGGGTCAGCAGCAGGCGCCGCAGCAGCAGGAGGACGCGGAGGACGACGGGCCGGCCTTCATGTTCCAGCCGCCCGCCAACACCTCCAACGCGGCGCCCGCCGCCGCCGAGGGACCGCAGGCGGCGGTGAAGGAGAAGTCCGACGACGACTTCTTCCCGGGGCGCTTCACCTTCCCCGCCGAGTGGGGCCGGAGCGGGCGCGACGCGAAGGGGCAGGACCTCGTCATCAACCCGACGGCCGACATGTCGAAGGCGGGCAAGCAGTCGGTCCAGCTGCCCAAGGCCAAGGGGCACCAGGAGGCGAAGTCGTGGCCTTCGTTCGGCTGGGGCGCACGCAAGGGCGCACACCACCGGACATCGCGTTGATCCACCTGCCGATCAGCTGATCGACGCGTGAGTTCCACGGCCCGCGGGCGGCAGGCATCTCCGGTTCCTCTCCGCACCCTTACGCCTGTCACCCGCGGGCCGGCGGGCGCCACCTCCACCACAGGGAGATTCGATGAAGACGCGACTTCTCGCCTTTTCCGCTCTGGCCACGGTGCTGTCGCTCACCGCGGCCTGCGGCAGCGATGGCAGCGGAGGCGGGAGCGACGCCGCGGCCCCGGCCGCGGTGAATGAGACGGTGACGGACACGGCGACGCCGGAGGTCGAGGCGAGCGCCTCGGAGACGGAGTCGGCCACCGCCTCGCCATCCGCTTCGGCGTCCCCGTCCGCGTCCGCCTCGCCGTTCGGCGCCGCCTGCTCGGATGTTCCGGCATCCGTGACGGGTGAACCGGTCGGCAAGGCCATCTCCGGCATTCCGTCGCTTTCGACGCTTTCCGGAGTGGTGCGGACCGCGGGTCTGGCCCGTACGCTCAACAAGGGCAAGGACTTCACGCTGTTCGCGCCCACGAACGAAGCCTTCACCAAGGTCCCGAAGAAGAAGCTCGACCGCCTCATGGGGAACAAGCAGGCGCTCAGCGCCCTCATGGCCTATCACGTGGTCAAGGGGCGTAAGACGCCGGCCGACCTTCGTCGCGGCAAGCTGAAGACCGTGCAGGGCGGCGAGCTGACCACCAGCGGTTCCGGGCAGAGCTTCAAAATCAACGATGCGAACGTGGTCTGCGGTGACGTGGTCACCCGCAACGCCACCGTCTACATGATCGACAGCGTGCTGATGCCGAAATAGTCGAAATGGCCGAAATGGCCGAAATAGCAGAAGTGGCCGAAGTGACCGATTGACCGAGGCAGCCGAAGCGGCCTGAGCCGCCGAAGTGGCCTTTGCGAAAAGAGAATTCAGCGGACGTCGGGAAATACGCAGAGGGGTGGGCCGTGTCACGGTCCACCCCTCTCCGTACGAGGTTCATTCGGCGGCTGTCGCGGGTGAAATGGTGGATTCCCTTCTTTGACCGGACACTGGGCATCGGGTCCGTGATCGTCCGACTTGAGGCGCTTAACGTCTTGCATGTACCGTCCACCATTTCGGGGGAATTCTCATGCCTATCTGCACTGCAATAATCGCGGCCGCCCTGCTTTCCGGACCGGTCGGCACACCAGCGGACCAGCACTCCGCCGCCGACGCCTCCCCGGGCAAGAAGATCGCATCCTTCGCGATGCAGAACGCGGACCAGCCCGATCTCATCGCCAGCAAGGCCATGGAGCAGCTTCTGAGGGACAAGAACGAGAAGATCGGCCCCCTCGTGGCGGCCGGCACCCAGGAGTCGGCCGCTCAGGCCGCGCAGGGCCCCACCGGCCAGACCGGCCCCAACGGGCAGGTCGCCCCGCAGACGGCTCCCGTCGCGCAGGCGGCCCAGGCCGGTCCCGAGGTCCAGACCGGGCAGATCGGCCAGGGCGCCGACGGCCAGGGGCCCCAGGGGCCGATCGTCCAGAACGCGGGCCAGGAGCCGCAGGACATCTTCCTGCACCCGCAGGCCAATTCTCCGATGGTGCGGAAGCTGTCCGGTCAGGACCTCGTCCAGCAGATGCCGGGCCAGCAGATGCGTGAGACCGGCTCCGGCCAGTGGTCGTCGGACGACGAGGACTGAGCGGGCCGCACCACCGGCCGGTAGGGAGGGGCGAGCTTGGCTCGCCCCTCCCTCGCCGTTCAGAAGGCCGACCGGAGATGCTCGTGCACCAGGCGCGCGGCCATCGCGCCCTCTCCGGCCGCTGAGACGACCCGTTTGGTGGAGCCGCTGCGCACGTCACCCGCCGCGAACACGCCGGGCCTGCTGGTCTCCAGCGGGAACGGCCGGCCGGGTGAACGACTCTCGGCCGTCGCCTGGAAGCGGACGGCGCGCGCGCCGGTGAGGACATATCCGCGACGGTCGAGGGAGATCTCGCCCGACAGCCAGGGGGTGTGCGGCTCGGCCCCGATCAGGACGAACAGCGCGCGGGCCTCGATGCTGCGGCGCTCTCCGGTGACGTTGTCCTCGGCCACCACGGCCTCCAACGTCTTCCCGCCGGTCAGCTCCCTGACCTCGGTGTTCAGCATGACCTGGATCCGCGGGTCGCGCTCGACCTCGACGGCCAGATAGCGGGACATGTTCACCCGCAGGTCGCCCTCCCTGGCCAGCAGGCGGACCCACGCCGCGTGCGCGGCCAGGAACAGGGCCGCCTGCCCGGCGGTGTCGCCCCCGCCCACGACCACGATCGGATCCCGCCGGCACTCCCGCGCCTCGAACATGGTCGCCGCGTAGTAGACGCTCGTCCGCTCGAACCTCTCCATATCGGGCAGTTGGAGTCTGCGGTACCGGATTCCGGTGGCGACGATCAGCGCGCGAGAGTGGATCACCGTGCCGTCCCGCGTGGTGACGACGTGGTCACCACAGCTTCCGTCGAGCGCGGCGGCCTCCGCCGGGACGCGGAAGCAGGCGCCGAGCCCGGTCGCCTGGGTCATCGCCCGGTCCACCAGCTCGTCCCCGGAGATTCCGTACGGGAACCCCAGGTGGCTCTCGATCCGGGGCGAGGTGCGGGCCTGACCGCCGATGGCGCCCCCGTCGACCACGATCGTCGACAGGCCGTCGGCCGCGCCGTACACCGCGGCGGCCAGCCCCGCCGGGCCGGCTCCGACGACGAGCAGGTCGCACACCGTCTCCCAGGTGCGCGGGGCCGGCAGGTTGACGGCCCCGGCCAGCTCGGCGTTGCTCGGGTTGCGCAGCACGGTCTCGCACCGCAGGATCACCACGGGCGTCTCCTCCGGCGCGACGCCCATCGCCCGCAGGAAGCACTCCGTCTCCCAGTCCTCCTCCAGGTCGATCCACTTGTGCGGCAGACGGTTGCGTACGGCGAACTCGCGCAGGCGACGCGTGTCGGCGGAGAACCGGGAACCGACGATGCGCAGGCCCGTGCCCAGTCCGCTGATCATAGACCGGCGGATGACGAACGCCCGGAGGATCAGATCTCCCATCTCGGCGTCCCGGCCGATCATCCGGCGCAGCTCGTCCACCGGCACGGCGAGCACCTCGCCGGGCTCGGCGCACACCGCCGTCCGGCGCCCGGCCAGGCCGCTCAGCACGTTCATCTCGCCGAGGAACCGCCCCGGGCCGTGGAGTCCGACGACACGGTCTGCCGTGCCGTACTCCTCGACCATCGCCACCTTGCCGTCGAGCACGACGAAGAAGTCGTCGGACAGCTCGCCCTCGGTGAAGAGCACGTCGTCACGGCTCAGCGGCCGCCGCTCGCCGCGCGCCGCGAGGCGCTCGATCCGGGCCCGGCTCAGCCGCGGATAGGCCCCGTGCAGATCCGGGGTCTCCGTCAGCTCCTCTGGCCAGTGCATGGTTCACCCTGCCGGTTGACTCTTTGGGATCTCTGCCCATCCTTGACGGTCCTTATCGTCCGTATTTGTCCGGTTGATCCAAATGGCCGCCAAGGCTTCCTGTGGTTCCGGCATGCTGACGGCCGCCCGTTCCCGCCCGCCGCCGAGAGCGTTTGCCGCGGTCCGGTCGGGGTAAGGCGTCCAGACCCGCCTGGCCGGCCGGTTCGGCGCGGTGATCCACATCGCCGAGACCCGGGCGGTCGAGCCGCTGGAGCGTACGGCCCGCTGGGAGGGCGGAGAACCGCCGGAGACCTGCCCGGCGACCGTGTGACGGCAAGGGGGGGAAGGAAAGCATGAACGCTGTCGAGGTGAGCGTCCGGATCCCGGCCGGAGAGGTCGTGCTCGACGCCGATGTCGTGGTGCCGCGGCCGGCGCACGGAGTGGTGCTGTTCGCGCACGGGAGCGGCAGCGGGCGGCACAGCCCGCGCAACCGGTACGTGGCCCGTGAGCTGCAGCGCGCCGGGCTGGCCACCGTGCTGGCCGACCTGCTCACGGCCGAGGAGGAGCGTGCCGACGCCCACACCGGTCACCTGCGGTTCGACATCGGCCTGCTCGCCCGGCGGGTGGCGGCGCTGACCGACCGGGTGCCGCTGGACGTGCCGGTCGGCGGGCTCGGCATCGGCCTGTTCGGCGCGAGCACGGGCGCGGCCGCCGCCCTGGTGGCAGCGGCGGCCCGTCCCGACGCGGTGCGCGCCGTCGTCTCACGGGGCGGACGGCCCGATCTGGCCGGGGAGTACCTGGCCTCGGTCAGGCAGCCGACGCTGCTGATCGTCGGCGAACGCGACCCGATCGTCATCGAGCTCAACATGGAGGCGATGGGCAGGCTCACCGCCGAGACCCGGCTGGAGATCGTCCCGGGCGCCTCCCATCTGTTCGAGGAGCCGGGGACGCTCGAGTCGGTCGCCGACCTCGCCCGCGGCTGGTTCGACCGCCATCTGTCCTGATGACGGTCCGCATTAGGATCATCCGTCATGGAACAGCGCGTGTTGGGCAGGACGGGCAGGCAGGTGGGCGTCGTCGGGCTGGGAGCCTGGCAACTCGGAGCGGACTGGGGTGAGGTCAGCGAGGTCGACGCGCTGGCCACCCTGAACGCGGCCGTCGACGCCGGGGTGAACTTCATCGACACGGCCGACGTCTACGGCGACGGCCGCAGCGAGAAGATCATCGGAAAACTGCTCAGGGAGCGTTCCGGCCTGACCGTGGCCACCAAGATGGGGCGGCGGGTGCTCCAGACGCCCGAGGCGTACAAACTGGGCGACTTCCGCGCCTGGACCGACCGATCCCGGGCCAACCTGGGCGTGGACACGCTCGACCTGGTCCAGCTCCACTGCCCGCCCACCGCGGTGTTCGACGACGACGAGGTGTTCGACGGCCTCGACACGCTGGTGGCCGAGGGCTCGATCGCGGCCTACGGCGTCAGCGTGGAGACCGCGGGGGAGGCGCTCACCGCGATCTCCCGGCCCGGCGTGGCCAGCGTGCAGATCATCCTCAACGCGTTCCGGCTCAAGCCGCTCGACGAGGTGCTCCCGGCGGCTGAGAAGGCCGGCGTCGGCATCATCGCCCGGGTCCCGCTCGCCAGCGGCCTGCTGACGGGACGGTACGGCCCGCAGACGGTCTTCGCCGAGACCGACCACCGCAACTTCAACCGGCAGGGCGAGGCCTTCGACGTCGGCGAGACCTTCTCCGGGGTGGAGTACGGCGTGGGCCTGCAGGCCGTCGACCGGATCAGGGAACTGGTCCCCGCCGGCATGACGATGGCCCAGTTCGCGCTGCGCTGGATCATCGATCAGGCCGGGGTGAGCGTGGTGATCCCGGGTGCGCGCAATCCGCAGCAGGCCCGGGCCAACGTCGCGGCCGCCGATCTGCCGGCTCTGCCGGCCGAGGCGCACGCCGCCGTCCGCCGGATCTACGACGAGCTGATCCGCCCCCAGGTGCATCACCGCTGGTAGTGCCACCACCTATGACGAGTGGGAAGCGGCGGGCGCGGGTGGTGCTCCGGTCGGCGTGAGACCGTGCCCGAGACCATCGCGCCCGGGGAGGCCGGAGGCCTCATGCACCGGACCACAACCATCACGGCGAGCAGCATCCGTTCCCGCCGCGTCGAATAGCGCGCGAAATCGGGGCGGCGGCACCGGTAGCATCGAAGCCTGGAGTCCCGTCGGCCCTGGATCTCCCGGAGGCCGAGGTGCCGGACGGGATGAGTCCGCGAATCCGTTTTCGCGCGAACGCGCATGAATGCCAGCCGAAGGAGCCACCGTGTCTGCCGCCCTCGAAATACGCATCACCCTCGCCGGAGCCGAGCGTGTGGTGGCGGCGGGCACGACGGCCGGGGAGGCGCTCGGCGCCGACGGCCGGTCGGTCATCGCCGCGAAGATCAACGGCGAGCCGCGTGACCTGGCCGCCGAGGTCGCCGACGGCGACGTCGTCGAGCCGATCGCCATCGACAGCCCCGACGGCCGGGCGATCCTGCGCCACTCGACCGCCCACGTCATGGCCCAGGCCGTACAGGAGATCTTCCCGGAGGCCAGGCTCGGCATCGGCCCGCCCGTGGAGAACGGCTTCTACTACGACTTCGACGTGGCCGAGCCGTTCACCCCCGACGACCTCAAGCGCATCGAGAAGCGGATGCGCGAGATCGTCAAGCAGGCCCAGACCTTCCGGCGGCGGCCGGTGAGCGACGAGGACGCCCGCGAGGAGCTGGCGGCCGAGCCGTACAAGCTGGAGCTGATCGGGCTGAAGGGCGGCGCGGCCGAGTCGGCCGAGGGCGCTGACGTGGAGGTGGGCGCCGGGCAGCTCACCATCTACGACAACCTCGACCCGAAGTCGGGCGAGCTGTGCTGGAAGGACCTGTGCCGCGGGCCGCACCTGCCGAGCACCCGGGTCATTCCGGCGTTCAAGCTCATGCGGTCGGGCGGGGCCTACTGGCGGGGCAGCGAGAAGAACCCGCAGCTCCAGCGGATCTACGGCACCGCCTGGGAGTCGCGCGAGAAGCAGGACGAGTACCTGAACTTCCTGGCGGAGGCAGAGAAGCGCGACCACCGCAAGCTCGGCGCCGAGCTCGACCTGTTCTCCTTCCCCGACGAGCTGGGCTCCGGCCTGCCGGTCTTCCACCCCAAGGGCGGCATCATCCGCCGGGTGATGGAGGACTACTCGCGCCGCAGGCACGAGGAGGCGGGCTACTCGTTCGTCAACACCCCGCACATCACCAAGGAGAACCTCTACAAGATCTCCGGCCACCTGGACTGGTACGCCGACGGCATGTTCCCGCCCATGGAGCTGGAGGGCGCGCGCTACTACCTGAAGCCGATGAACTGCCCGATGCACAACCTGATCTACAGGTCGCGCGGGCGGTCCTACCGTGAGCTGCCGCTGCGGCTGTTCGAGTTCGGCACGGTCTACCGGTACGAGAAGTCCGGTGTGGTGCACGGCCTGACCCGGGTGCGCGGCCTCACCCAGGACGACGCGCACATCTACTGCACCCAGGAGCAGATGCGCGACGAGCTCAAGTCGCTGCTGCGGTTCGTGCTCGACCTGCTCCGCGACTACGGCCTCGACGACTTCTACCTGGAGCTGTCCACCAAGGACCCGGAGAAGTACGTCGGCTCCGACGAGGTGTGGGAGCAGGCGACCGAGACCCTGCGCGAGGTCGCCGAGTCCGAGAAGCTGGACCTGGTGCTCGACCCGGGCGGCGCGGCCTTCTACGGTCCGAAGATCTCCGTGCAGGCGCGTGACGCCATCGGCAGGACCTGGCAGATGTCCACCATCCAGCTCGACTTCAACCTGCCCGAGCTGTTCGAGCTGGAATACCAGGCGGCGGACGGCACCAGGAAGCGGCCCGTCAAGATCCACCGCGCGCTGTTCGGGTCGATCGAGCGCTTCTTCGGCGTCCTGGTCGAGCACTACGCCGGCGCCTTCCCCCCGTGGCTGGCGCCGGTGCAGGTCGTCGGCATTCCGATCTCCGACGCGCACGTGCCGTACCTGCAGGACGTGGCCAAGCGGCTGCGCGAGCGGGGCATCCGGGTGGAGGTGGACGCCTCGGACGACCGGATGCAGAAGAAGATCCGCAACGCGCAGAAGGCCAAGGTGCCGTTCATGCTGCTGGCCGGCGACGACGACATCGCGGCGGGCGCGGTGTCCTTCCGCTACCGCAACGGCGAGCAGAAGAACGGCGTCCCGATCGACCAGGCCGTCGCCGAGATCGTCGACGCCGTCGAGCGCCGCATCCAGGTCTGACCCTCGGGTCCTCGTGGTACGGCTCCGCTCGGCCGTACCACGAGGGCGGCGGGGGACTCAGACCGGTAGCGCGCGCACCCACTCGCGATCTCCGCCGAGGAAACCCGCCATCGTCAGGCCCTCTTCCTCCAGGGAACTGCGGAGGAAGTCGTCGTCGAGGCGCCGGCTGAGGAAGGAATGGGTCCAGCGCCGGTCGCCGACGGTGTACTCCATGGTGGCGTACAGAAGATCGGGCGCGGGGCGGCTGACCTCCGTCATCCGGACGACGTGGCCGGCTTCGGTGATCCGCTCGAACGGCTGGATCGTGTCGTACCACTCCGGGGGCTTGCGCTGCAGGATCACGCACCCGTCCTCGGCCACGTGCCTTCTGCAGGTGCGCAGAAACGCCCGGCGGAGTTCGTCGTCGGCGGTCTCGATCACGAACGACATGAGCAGGACCACGTCGAACGCCCGGCCGGCGGACAGGGACTGGATCGGGGAGCAGATCGTCTCGGTGTCTTCGATGTGTGCGAGCATCTCGGGCGACTCGTCCACGGCGACGACCTCGTGTCCGAGAGCCAGGAGACCGCGGGTGATCCGGCCCGCTCCGGCCCCGAGCTCCAGGATGGACGCCCCGGCCGGTGCCGCCGCGTGGATGATCTCGGGTTCGCCGTTGGGAGTGAGCATGGCGTAGTAGTCCACCGCGCAGCCGTCCGGGGTGATCGGCCCCGGACCGCTGCCGTGGTACGGCGTCGGTAGAGTCACGGTTCCACTCTGCGTCAAGGGAGGCCGTACCGGCGGCCGCATGCGGGATCGTGGGTCATCGGAAACCTCCGGCCCTCCCCGCCTTCAGTCGAGGGAGGAATCGGACTCCTGCGGAGCAGGGCAGGGAAAGACGAATCGCCGCTGGGCGATTCGTGGTCTGCCGGCCGAATACGCCGCAGTGCTTCACAAGCTGACATGGTAGATTGTGAGATGTGACCTCCGTTGTGAAGCGGGCGTTCAAGTACCGCTTCTACCCGACGCCGGAGCAGGCCGCCGAGCTTGCCCGGACGTTCGGGTGCGTGCGGAAGGTCTACAACATGGCGCTGTCCGCCCGGACAGAGGCGTGGGCACTGCGGCAGGAGCGGGTCACCTACAACGCGACCTCGGCCATGTTGACGGCGTGGAAGAAGACCGAGGAACTGGCCTACCTGAACGAGGTGTCCAGCGTTCCGCTCCAGCAGGCGCTTCGGCACCTGCAGACCGCGTTCACCAACTTCTTCGCCAAGCGGGCCAGGTACCCGCGTTTCAAATCCCGGAAGAAGTCGCGTGACTCGGCGGAGTACACCACCAGCGCGTTCCGGTTCCGGAACGGTCGGCTCACCCTGGCGAAGATGGCCGAGCCGCTGACTATTGTGTGGTCTCGCCCGCTGCCTGAGGGGGCGAAGCCGACCACGGTGACGGTGTCCCGCGACAGCACGGGCCGCTGGTTTGTGTCCCTGCTGGTGGAGGACCCGACCGTCACGCCTCTGCCGGCGAACGGGAACGCCGTCGGCATCGACGCCGGACTCGACCACCTGGTCGTCCTGTCGACCGGGGAGAAGGTCACCAACCCCCCGCATGAGCGGGCCGACCGGGAACGTCTGGCCCGCGCCCAGCGGAACCTCGCCCGCAAGGCCAGGGGCGAGGGGGCCAACCGGGCCAAGGCCCGGCGCAAGGTCGCGCGGATCTACGCCCGCATCACCGACCGCAGGCGTGACCACCTGCACAAGCTGACCACTCGACTCGTGCGCGAAAACCAAACGCTCGTGATCGAGGACCTGACCGTCCGCAACATGGTCAAGGACCGGAGCCCGGCCCGCGCCATCTCGGACGCGGCATGGTCGCAGTTCCGGGGCCTTCTGGAGTACAAAGCCGCCTGGTACGGGCGGGAAGTCGTCGCGGTCGACCGCTTCTTCCCCTCCTCCGAGCTGTGCTCGGTCTGCGGCGCCGTGCAGGAGAAGATGCCGTTGCACGTCCGCGTCTGGACGTGTGCTTGCGGGGCGACCCATGACCGGGATGTGAACGCGGCGAAGAACCTTCTGGCCGCCGGGCTGGCGGTGTCGGTCTGTGGAGCCGGTGTAAGACCTCAACGGAGACCTCCGGGCGGGCAGCCGGCGATGAAGCAGAAAGCCCTACGGCGCGAGCTGTAGGAATCCCCTCCTTCAGGAGGGGGAGAAAGTCAAATGCTGCTGCCAACGGCTGCAAAAACGCGCACCGGGAGTGGAGGAGAGGGCGACCGTGGATTCAGAGCCGATCGAGCAGGCCGGTGCGGGGGATCCCGACAACTTCCAGCGGTTGTGGACTCCCCACCGCATGGCCTACATCAAGGGCGAGAACAAGCCCACCGGGTCGGGAAAGGACGACGGCTGCCCCTTCTGCGAGATCCCGAAGCTCTCCGACGAGGACGGGCTGATCATCGCCCGCGGCTCCGCCGTTTTCGCCCTGCTCAACCTCTATCCGTACAACTCCGGCCACCTGATGGTCTGCCCGTACCGCCACGTGGCCGACTACGCGGACCTGGACGACGCCGAGACCATGGAGCTGGCGGAGTTCACCAAGCGGTCGACCCTGGCGCTGCGCAAGGCGAGCGGCGCGCAGGGGTTCAACGTGGGGATGAACCTGGGCGGCGTCGCGGGCGCGGGCATCGCCGCCCACCTGCACCAGCACGTCGTGCCCAGGTGGGGCGGCGACACCAACTTCATGCCCGTGGTGGGGCACACCCGGGTCCTGCCCCAGCTCCTGCGCGACACCCGCGATCTCATCGCCGGCGCCTGGCCCGGCTGAGCCGCGGGATCACGGGCTCGGCCGCGCCTCCTGCAGCGGTTCGCGCGGGTCGGAGGGGAACCGCCAACGGTGTCGGACAGGCGATCGAGACTTCATCGTCCCGATGGCCGGCCCAGTCGCACGCGCTGCAGATCTCGTCCGATCACGACCGTGCCGTCGTAGTCCCGCCTGATCGTCGACCGCCAGTGCCCGACCGGGAGCTTCGGCGGCGTCGGAGAGGTGATCGAGAGCGGCACGATATGCGACAGGGCGAGGGTGCGCGCTCCGGCCGTCGCGGCAATGCCCCCGATCTCGGTGATATCGGTGTGACAGCCACGCAAACCGGTCACCATGAATTCCGCCATGCCGTGGTCCAGCATGCTCTGGCCGTCCATGATCTCGTGCACCAGCACGTCGGTGTTCCGGGCCAGCTCCACGAGGTTGTCGCTCGGCGTGGTGTCGCCCGAGAACGTGACGCTGCCGTGGTCGGTGTCGAACCGGAAGCCGAACGCCGGGAAGGGCCAGTAGTGGTTGACCAGGGTGGCGCTCACTCGCACGCGATCGTCCTCGTACACCTTGAAAGGACGCATCCGGGGCGGCGCCGGAAGATCGGCCGAGGCGTTCACCCGAAGGTCGTGTGGCACGACGATGTCCCGGATATCCGGTCCGAGCCGGGCTCGGATTCCCTGGCTGTTCGTCGTGGGGGCGAATCCGGCCAGCACTCCGTTGTGGACGTCGGTCATGCCCGGGTGCGGGTCGTCCGGTTGGATCAACTCCACCCCCGGCATCGGCACCCCGGGCGGCAGGCCCAGCGACGGTGGACCGTAGACATGCAACTGACCGGGATAGCCGTACTCGTGTCCGGGCAGTGACCGTCCGAACAGGATCAGCGGGAGGTAGTCGCAGAAGTGGTCGGCGTGGAAGTGGGTCACGAACAACGCCCGCAGCATCGCATGGGTCACCCCGGCCGCGTACATTTGCCGGACCACGCCGCTACCGCAGTCGACCATGTACGCCGCACCGTCGACCACCACGACCTGCGAGGTCATCTGCCGGTCCGTCATGGGTACCGGACCACCGCCGGTGCCCAGCAGCACCACGCTCGTACCCGACCAATCCTGCCTGCCCGGCCCTGGCCTGGCCGATTCCGCATTCGCCGCGGTGGGGGTGAGCACGGCCCCGGCCAAAGAGGCCACACCCATTCCGCCGAGCGCACCGATGCCCTTGAGCACGCCGCGTCGCGAGCTGCCCGATCCGGACGTCGGACAGCAGGAGGACGTGGGGGAATTCGTCATGAGATCACTTCCTTCGACAGCGGCACCGATGCCGCCTCCGATACGCGGAAGGGGCACGGCGAGCGTGCTAACGCGCCAGGTGCCGCCGGCTGTGCCCGCCGATGCTACGTGCCACGGACCACAGAGCACCTCGCCTCGGTGTACTAATCACAGTCCGGACGATGCGACACCGTGTCCGACGAGGAGGGGATGGCGCGGGACGACGCGTCCACGACGCCGTCACGGGTGTCCCGGGCGCGGGGCTGTGTCGGCTCGGCCCGTACCTCCCCGGAGCAGGTAGGTCACTCCTGCCGGGAAGCGGTGATCCGCCGTTGCCGTCCGGATCGACCCGGAAACGTCGTGGTCACGATGGGCTTCGGGCACGCCTGCGCGACTTCACGTCGTGGCGCGAAGTCCGGCGAGGGTGGCGACGCGGAGCCCGGTGTGCAGCTCACGCCGTACCCGGCCGTCTGCCAGGTCGCACCGGATGATGTCGTTGATCCGGCCGAGCCGGTAGTACAGCGTGCTGCGATGGATGACGAGATGGCGGGCAGTGGCCTGGGCATCGGCCCCGTGGTCGAGGTATGCCTCCAGGGTGTCGGCGAGCTTCCCGCCGGAGCGGGCCTGCAGCAGCCGCCGTACGGCGACCGGCAGGTCCTCCATGGCGAGCGAGTCGAGCGGCAGTTGGATGAGCAGGCGGTCGATCCCGAGATCCTCCCAGCGCGCCGACGTACCGTAGCTGGCCGGGTCTGCCGTCGCCGCACGCCAGGCCATGACCGCCTCGCGGTGCGACTCGCGCACCAGCGCCAGGGACTCACGCGGCCCGCCGGCTCCGGCCCGCAGGGACTCCAGTCCCGGCCGGCTGAGCAGGTTGGCCAGCCGTTCGGGGTTCACCGGCCGGGGGATCACCAGCACGCCCTCGTCGCCGAGCACCGCTCCGCACGCCTTCAGCGACGTCGACCTGACGATCATCGACAGTGCCTGTTCGATCGCTAGTCTCACGGCGCCCGACGTACGGGTCGGCTGCTGGGCCGGCCGGAAGACCATTGCGGAGTAGCGGGCGGCAGAGCTCACCAGACCGGTTTCGAGCAGCTCGGCCGCCGCGGCCTCGCGGGTGGCGGAGACCTCGGAGAGGAGCTCGGACAGCAGACGGCGCGGCTCGTCCGACGACTGGCGGCGCTGCAGGGCGCGCAGCGCCAGCATCGCCCCGATCTCCGGCTCCGCCTTGGACAGGAACCGCTGGTGTTGGGGCCTTGGCTCTTTGTCTGGCCCTTTGTCGATATAGGCGACATAGCCGAGGACGTGGCCCGCGTGCCACACCGGGTAGACGATCCGGGCAGGCGTTTCCCCGTGCGGAGGCAGCCGGACCAGGGATCGGGCCTTGCGCACCTGGTAGGCCGCGATCATCTCCTGGGCGCGGACGCTCGCCCTGCGGGAGAGGATCACCGACCGGCGGGCCTCGTCGACGTCGTCTCCGTGGACGCTGAACGCCACGAGGTTCAGGTCGGCGTCGTACAGGACGACCGGGCCGCCGAGTTGCTCCGCGAGCGTCTGGACCATGTCGTCGAGGCTCACGCCCATCCCTCCCGTTGCGACACCGTGTCGAAGTTTCCGCACGCAGATTAGTTCACTCGTAGCGAGGTGACGCCGGATCGTGCGGCGTAATCTCCTGAAAACGCCGACGTAACCGGGCTTTTTCCGGTTCGCCCCCACCGATTGGAGCGTTTTCAGTGAGTCGATGTGACTTCGCCTCGGTCTCCGGACACCTGTTCTCGGCCGGATGGCGTCGTGGTGGCGGCGGGACCGCTGACGTGGTGGAGGTCGCGACCGGTGAGCGCATCGGTGAGATCGGTCTCGCCGACGAGGCGGACGTCGAGCGGGCCGGCGCGGTCGCGGCCGAGGCCCAGCGTGAATGGGCCCGTGCCTCCTACAAGGAGCGCGCCGACGTGATGGCCAGGGCGTCGCTCGCCCTCGAGTCCATGCGGGCCGACATCGTCGAGATGATGATCAGGGAGACCGGAGGCATCAGGGCCAAGGCCGAGCAGGAGGTGACCAAGGCCCTCGACGAGCTGCGCTCGGCGGCCGGCCTGACGGACCAGCCGTACGGGCAGTTGCTGCCGCACGACGACACGTCCGTGCTGAGCATGGCCCGGCGGGTTCCTGCCGGCGTCGTCGGTGTGATCGCGCCGTGGAACGCTCCGCTCATGCTCGCCGTCAGGTCGGTGGCCCCCGCGCTCGCCCTCGGTAACGCCGTCCTGCTCAAGCCGGATGTGAAGACCACGCTGAGCGGCGGCGTCGCGCTGGCCCGGGTGTTCGAGGCAGCGGGCCTGCCATCCGGACTGCTGCACGTGCTGCCCGGCGGACCCGAGGCCGGCGAGGCCGTCGTCCGCTCGCCGCACACGCGGGTGATCTCGTTCACCGGGTCGTCCGCGACCGGACGCCGGGTCGGCGAGATCGCCGGTGGCCTGCTCAAGCGGGTCGTCCTCGAACTGGGCGGGAACAACGCGCTCATCGTCCTGGACGACGCGGACCTGGACGCTGCGGTCAACAACGCGGCCTGGGGTTCGCTGCTGCACCAGGGCCAAATATGCATGGCGACCGGCCGCCACCTCGTGCACGAGAGCATCGCGGACGAGTACGTCGAGCGGCTCACCGCGCACGCCCGGTCCCTCGTCGTGGGCGATCCGCGCCGCCCGGAGGTGCGGGTCGGCCCGCTCATCGACGCGCGCCAGGCGCTGCGCGTCCACGACATCGTCACCGGCTCGGTCGAGGCGGGCGCGGTGCTGCGCACCGGCGGCTCCCATGACGGGCCCTTCTACAAGCCCACCGTGCTCGACCGGGTCACGCCCGGCGTGCGCGCGTTCCGTGAGGAGATCTTCGGTCCGGTGATCCCGGTGACCAGGTTCTCCTCGGACGCCGAGGCGGTCGAACTGGCCGGACAGACCGAGTACGGCCTGTCCGCGGCGATCCACACCGGGTCCGTTTCGCGTGGACTCGCCCTGGCCGAGCGGCTGCACACCGGCATGGTCCACATCAACGGGCAGACCATCAACGACGCCGCGCACATCCCCATGGGCGGCATGGGCGCGTCCGGGAACGGAGGCCGTTACGGCGGCCACTGGAACCTGGACGAGTTCACCTTCTGGCAGTGGGTCACGGCACGGCCCACCCCGCCCACCTACCCCGTCTGATTTTCCGGATATTCGCTTACTGAGGTGCTGACATGAGGATCACCGTCGATGAGGCGCGCTGCGAGGGCTACGGATTCTGCGCCGAGGCCGCGCCCCACCTGCTTGAGCTCGATGACGAGGGTGACCTGAAGGTCCTGTCGGAGGAGGTCGCGCCCGGCGACGCAGCCAATGCCGAGGCCGCCGTGCGGGTGTGCCCGGTCGCGGCGCTGAGGTTGGAGCCGTGACGGGTGGCATCGGGACCGGCGGCGACATCGTCGTGGTCGGCGGCTCGGTGGCCGCCGTCACCGCCGCGGACGCCCTGCGCCAGCACGGTCACGAGGGCTCGATCACCGTGGTCGGCGAGGAGCGTCACGCACCCTACGTCCGGCCGCCGCTGTCCAAGGGGATGCTCAAGGGCACGGAGACGCCGGAGTCCGTCTTCATATCGCCGCTGCGCGCCGATATCGACTTCCGCACCGGGTCACGCGCCGTCGGCCTGGACCGCGCCCGTCGCCGGGTGCTGCTCGACGGCGGGGAGGAACTGCCGTACGACGGCCTGGTGGTG
The DNA here is from genome assembly GCA_001552515.1 of Sphaerimonospora mesophila NBRC 14179 = JCM 3151. GTDB lineage: Bacteria > Actinomycetota > Actinomycetes > Streptosporangiales > Streptosporangiaceae > Sphaerimonospora > Sphaerimonospora mesophila. The sequence continues at coordinate 71,689 of BCRI01000004.1, read as the reverse complement.
GCCTCCGGCGCGCGGGCCCGGCGGCTGCGGCCGTACGACCCGCAGGCGGGCGACGCCGGTGAGCTGGTGGTGCGCGACCTGGACGACGCTGTCCGGCTGCGCGCGATCTTCGCCGAGGCGGCCTCGCTGATCGTCGTCGGCGGGGGGTTCCTCGGCATGGAGATCGCCTCGACGGCGCGCGGGCTCGGGCTCGACGTCACCGTCGTCGACCAGGACCCTCCGCTGGTGCGGCAGTTCGGCGCCTTCCTGGCCGAGCACATGACCCGCGCCGCTCTGGACGAGGGCGTGCGGCTGGTCCGCGCGCCCGGTGGCGTGGAACTGCCGGGCGACGGCCGCCCGACGGCCGTGCGGACCTCCGAAGGGGAGCTCCTGGAAGCCGACGTGGTGGTCAGCGCCGTGGGCGACCTGCCCAACGTCGAGTGGCTGGCGGACGCCGGGCTCGGCGGGCCGGCGGGCCTGCTCGTCGACGAACGCTGCCGGGTCGCCCCGGGCATCGTCGCGGCCGGTGACGTCGTGGCCCGCGTGAGCGAGCGCACCGGCCGGCCCCGGCGCTCACCCCACTGGGGGAGCGCCATAGCCCAGGCGCGTGCCGCCGCCATGGCGCTGCTGATGGGCGACGAGGCTCCCGCCTACCGCCCGTCACCGTACTACTGGACCGAACAGTGGGGACTCGACATCAAGGTCTGCGGCGAGATCATGCCGGGCTCCACGCTGAACATCCTCACCGGATCTCTCGAAGAACGCAGTGCGCTCATCCAGTGGACCCGAGACGGCGCCCCGGTGGCCGCCGCGACGGTGAACCACCGGACGCCCCTGGCCAAGCTGCGCAAGATCGCGACCACCCCCTAACCTGCCTCGCCTCCCGAAGGAGCCCAGGATGACCAGCACCTCCGAGATCCCGTCTCTGGACCTCGATCTCTTCAGCGACGACGTCCTGACCGACCCGTTCCCCGTCTATGAGCGGATCCGGAACGCGGGTCCCGTCGTCTACCTTCCGCGCTACCGGTCGTACGCGATGGGCAGGTACGCCGACGTCCGGGCGGGCCTCGCCGACTGGGAGTCCTTCAGCTCGGCCCAGGGCATCGGGCTGAACGACCTCGCCAACGCGGCCACCCAGGGCATGATCATCGCGACCGACCCGCCGGAGCACGACCGGCTGCGCGACGTCCTGGCTTCGCGGCTGTCGCCCAAGGCGATCAGGCAGCTCAAGGACGACATCGAGCGGCGCGCGGACGAGCTCGTCGCGCCCCTCGTGCGGCAGGGCGACTTCGACGCGGTCGACGACCTCGCGCGGGCCTTTCCCATCTCCATCGTCCTGGACCTGATCGGGCTGCCGCAGAACGGGCGGGACAAGGTGCTCGGCTGGGCCGACGCCGCCTTCTCGGCCAGCGGTCCGCCCGGACCGCGCACGGACGCCGCGTTTCCGCTACTGGAGGACCAGCTCGCGTATCTGTCGAGTATCGAGCCGGACCAGCTCACCCCCGGCAGCATGGGCCGCGCCATCTACGACGCCGCGGCGGCCGGCCGGATCCGCCAGGAGTCGTGTGTCCCCCTCATGTCGGCGTACGTCACCGCCGGTCTCGACACGACGATCAACGCGATCAGCAACGCGGTCTGGTACTTCGCGCACAACCCCGAGCAGTGGGACCTGGTCCGCCTCGACCCCACACTGATCCCCTCCGCGTTCAACGAGGTGCTGCGGATCGAGTCCCCGGTGCAGTTCTTCTGCCGGGTCGCCACCCGCGACGTCGACGTCGACGGCCTGACGCTCGCGGCCGGGTCGCGCGTGATGATGCTGTACGCCTCGGCCAACCGCGACGAGCGCAAGTGGGCGGACCCCGCCCGCTTCGACGTGCGGCGCAACCCCGTGGACCACCTCGCGTTCGGGTACGGCATGCACGGCTGTGCCGGCCAGGGGCTGGCCCGTCTCGAGGGCCACTCGATCCTCGCCGCGCTGGCCCGCCGGGTCGAGAGGTTCGAGGTCGGCGCCCCGGTCCGGCGGATCAACCAGCTCATCCGCGGGCTCGACGCGCTGCCCACCACCGTCCGCCCGGTCGCAGAGACAGCCTGAAAGGTCGAGACAGCATCATGCGTGGAGCGTGGTTCTCCGAGCCGGGGCGGATCGAGGTCAGGGACCTCCCGGAACCCCGGATCGCCGACCCCGGCGATGTCGTCGTCGACATCCGCTACGCCGGCATCTGCGGGTCCGACCTGTGGACCTTCCGGGGTCTCGTCCCGCACGGCGAGGGCGGCATCGGACACGAGTTCATCGGCCGGGTGCGTGAGGTCGGCGACGCCGTACGCACCCTGCGCCCCGGTGACACCGTCATCGCGCCGTTCCTGTTCTCCGACGGCGACTGCGAGGAGTGCCGGCGCGGCCTGCAGCCGCTCTGCGCGCACGCCGGGATCTGGGGCAAGGACTGGGCGGGCGCGCAGGCGCAGAGCATCCGCGTCCCTCACGCCGACGCGACCCTTCTGGCACTGCCCTGGGACGAGCCGGAGATCGACGACGACCTCGCCCGCAAGCTGATCCCGCTGTGCGACGTGTTCGCGACGGGCATGCACGGCGTCGCGCTCGCCGGCGTCGAGCGCGGCGACACGGTCGCGGTGATCGGGGACGGCGCGGTCGGCATCTCCGCCGCGATGGCCGCGGCCCGGGCCGGAGCCGACCGCGTGGTCCTACTCGGCGAGCGGACCGAGCGGCTGAAGGTCGCGGAGAAGGCCGGCGCGCTGACGCTGCGGGTCTCGCGGGAGGAGTCGCCGGTCCCGGCGGTGCGCGAGCTGCTCGGCGGCCGCCTGCCCGACCGGGTCGTCGAATGCGTCGGCATGCAGGCGGCCTTCGACACGGCTCTCGACGTCGTACGCCCGGCCGGCTCGGTCGGCTTCGTCGGCGTCCCGCACGGCGTCGGCGCGATCCCGCCGATGCGGCTGTTCGGGCGGCAGGTACGGCTCGCGGGCGGCGTCGCCCCGGCCCGGCACTACCTGCCCGGCCTGATCGACGACGTCGTGCACGGCCGCCTCGACCCCTCGCCTCTGATCGACCGGGTGCACGACCTCGACGACCTCGCCGAAGGCTACGCCGGGATGGACGGCGGCACGGCGCTGAAGGCGATCCTCCGGACCGCCTGACCTCCGGAGCCACCCCCGGATTCGCGAAGTTCGCGGTGCCAGGGCGCCGGCGGGCCATGCCGTCATGCCCTGGTCGGCCGGAATTCTTCAAGTCGGACCACACGAAAGGAGTCGCAGATGGCGACCAAGCCCAGGGTCATCGTCCTTGGGGCGGGGATCGGAGGTCTCACCCTGGCGCTCGAACTCCACCGATCGGGGATCGAGTGCGTGGTTCTCGAGGCGGCCCCACAGCTGGGCGCCCTGGGCGTCGGCATCAATCTGCTCCCGCACGCGACCAGGAACCTGGCCCGGCTCGGGCTGGAGGACGCCCTGGCCGCGGTCGCCGTGACCACCCGGGAGTCGGCGTTCTTCAACCGGTTCGGCCAGTTGGTCGCCCGCGAGCCCGCCGGCCGGTTCGCCGGGTACGACTGGCCACAGTTCTCGATCCACCGGGGCGACCTGCAGCAGGTGCTGCTCGCCGCCGTGTACGACCGGCTCGGTCCCGACGCGGTGCTGCTCGACCACCGGGGCACGCACGTCACCCAGGACGAGCGGTCGGCGACCGTCCACGTCACGCACCGGGACGGCTCCGGCTCGACGGTCGCAGGCGACGTCGTCGTCGGCGCGGACGGCGTCCACTCGGCCGTGCGCAAGCAGCTCCACGGCGCCACGGCCCCGCACTACACGGGCTACATGATGTGGCGGGGCACCACCGTGTGGCCGCGCTTCCTCACCGGGGCCAGCATGGTGCGGGCCGGATGGCTGGCCACCGGGAAGATGGTGATCTACCCGATCCGTGACGACGTCAACACCCGCGGGGACCAGCTGGTCAACTGGGTGGCCGAGGTCGAGGGCCCCATCCGCGACGCACGCGACTGGAACCGCCCGGGGCTGATCGAGGACTTCATCGAGCCCTTCGCCGACTGGACCTTCGACTGGCTGGACGTGCCGGCCATGATCCGGGCGGCCGAAGAGGTGCTGGAGTATCCCATGGTCGACCAGGACCCCCTTGACCATTGGACGGTCGGCCGGGTCACGCTCCTCGGCGACGCGGCGCACCCGATGGTGCCGCGCGGCTCCAACGGCGCGGCTCAGGCCATCCTCGACGGGCGCGTCCTGGCCGCCCGCCTGGCCGAGAGCGGCGACCCGTACCAGGCCCTGCGCGCGTACGAGACGGAGCGCCTCGCCGCGACGTCCCGCGTCGTGCTGACCAACCGGATGAACCCGCCCGACGCCCTGCTCCGGGAGGTCTACGACCGCACCGGCGACCGTCCGTTCGAACGGATCGACGACGTCATCTCCCGGGAGGAGATCAGGCGGCTCAGCGAGAGCTACCAGACGGTCGCCGGATACTCCCACGCCGCGCTCGCCCGCCCCTGACCCCGCACATCCCGACACTCACGAGGAGTCAACGATGGACATTTCCAACGCCCTCGGCGCCATGACCGGCGACAGGTACCGCCAGAGCCTCGACGACGGGCGTGAGGTGTGGCTGGCCGGCGAGCGCGTGAAGAACGTCGCCGAGCACCCCGCCTTCCGCGGCGTGGTCGACGAGTTCGCGCGGCTGTTCGATCTGCGGTTGTCCGACCCGGAGGCCCGCGAGGTCAACACCTTCGTGTCGCCGAAGACCGGCAACCGGGTGAGCCGCTCGTACGCGCTGCCCACCACCCCGGAGGAGCTGCGGGCGAAGTTCGCCGCGGCGGAATGGTGGATGCGGGAGAGCTGGGGACAGCTCGGCCGCTCGCCCGACTTCATGGCCAACGTCGTGGTCGGTCTCTACGACTACCGCGACGAACTGGAGAAGGGCCGGCCGGGCTTCGGGGCCAACGCGGCCAACTACCACCGGTACGCCATGGAGCACGACCTGGTGCTCACCCACGCCCTCGGCGACCCGCAGATCGACCGGAGCGCGAGCCCGCTCGACGACCCCGACCTGGCGCTGCGCGTGGTGGAGGAGAACGAGCGCGGTGTCGTGATCCGCGGCGCCAAGCAGCTCGCCACCCTCGCGCCGTTCTCACACGAGGTCCTCGTCTACCTCAACGGCGTCACCGCCCAGCGCGGCGCCGAGGAGTTCGTCCTGTGGTTCGCGCTGCCGATGAACGCCAGGGGGCTGAAGATCCTGTGCCGTGAGCCGCTCGGCGACCACGGCAACGGCCACAGCCACCCGCTGGGACGCCGGTTCGACGAGCAGGACGCCATGCTGTTCTTCGACGACGTCGAGATCCCCTGGGAGCGGCTGTTCCTCCTCGGCGACAGCATGCTCGCGGTGCGCGGCCTCAGCCGCCTCAACGCCTGGAGCATGCAGAGCACCCACATCCGCTTCCACGAACGGCTCAAGGTCTTCGTGTCCGTGGCGGCCATGATCGCCGAAAGCATCGGCGTGCACGGCTTCCGCGGAATCCAGGAGAACCTCGGAGAGCTGATCTCCTACGCCGAGACCCTGCGCCTGGGCATCGTGGGCGCGGAGGCGTCGGCCCAGCCCACTCCCGGCGGGCTGCTCGCCCCCGCGCCCAGCTACGGCCTGGGCTTCTGGTCGGCCGACGTCTCGGCCCGCGTGGTAGAGATCATTCGCCGCATCGGCGCCTCCGGACTGATCATGCAGCCGAGCGAGGCCGACCTGGCCAACCCCGAGCTGCGGCCGTTCCTGGAGAAGTACATGCGCGGTCACGAAATCGACGTGGACCGCAAGGCACGCCTGTTCCGCATCGCCTGGGAGCTCGTCGGCGACGGGTTCGGCTCCCGTCAGGAGCTCTACGAGTACCTGCACCGGGGCGACCCCGGGGCCGGACGCACCCGCCTGCTGCGGACCTACGACCGTTCGGCGGTCGACAGCCGGCTCGACGAGCTCGTCTCCACCCCGCTCACCGCCTGACCCGGCGCCACCCACCCAGGAGAAACACCATGATCATCGATGTTCACGGACACGTGTCCGCCCCCGCCGAGCTGTACGCGTGGAAGGCCGGGCTGCTCTCGCACCGCGGCGCGCACGGCGGCAAGGCCCCGAAGATCAGCGACGACCAGATCCGCGCCGCGCACACCGAACCGCACCCGAGTTTCGGCGACGTCTCCCACTTCGACCACATCGACGGCGCGGGCGTGGACGTCCAGCTCATCTCGCCCCGGCCGTACCAGATGATGCACAGCGAGCAGCCGAACAAGATCGTCCGGTGGTTCACCGAGGAGACCAACAACATCATCCACCGCTCCTGCGAGCTGTACCCCGGCCGGTTCAAGGGCGTGGCCGGGCTGCCGCAGAGCCCCGACGTGGCGCCCGCGGAGTGGGTCGGCGAGCTGCGCCGCGCCGTCACCGAGCTCGGTTTCGTCGGCGCGCTGCTCAACCCGGACCCGTACGAGGGCACGGCGACGCCGCCGGCGCTCGGCGACCGCTACTGGTACCCCGTGTACGAGGCGCTGTGCGAGCTGGACGTGCCCGCGCTGATCCACGCCGCGGGCTGCCGGCCTCCCGCGCGCGAGCCGTACAGCCTCCACTTCATCCAGGAGGAGACGGTCGCGATCTGGAGCCTGCTGTCGTCCGACGTGCTGCGCGACTTCCCCGATCTGAAGATCGTGGTCTCCCACGGCGGCGGGGCCATTCCGTACCAGGTCGGCCGGTTCCTGCCGTCCGGCGTCCGGGGCGGCGGCACGCCGTACATCGAGAAGCTGCGCCGCCTCTGGTTCGACACCTGCCTCTACACCCAGGAGGCCATCGAGCTGCTGGTCCGGGTCGTCGGCGTCGACCGCTGCCTGTTCGGCACCGAGAAGCCCGGCACCGGCTCCCAGATCAATCCCGAGAACGGGCGCTGGTTCGACGACATCCACCTGCTGGTCCGCGACATCGACTGGCTCGGCGACGCCGACCGCGAGGCGATCTTCAGCGGCAACGCGAGCGCTCTGTTCCGCCTCTGAGCCGCACAGCGCGACACCCGAAGAAAGGCAGATCATGGCAAGGGTCGTAGCCGGTATCGGCACCTCACACGGTCCCCAGCTCAAGACGCCCTCAATCCGCTGGCCGGAGCGGGGCGAGGCCGACCGCAGGAGCTCCACCCTGGAGTTCCGCGGTGGCCGGTACACCTTCGAGCAGCTCAAGGCCGCGCGGGAGGACTTCTCCCACGAATGCGCACCCGACGTCCAGGCGGACCGGTGGGCGGCCTGCCAGCGGGCGATGGACCACCTCGGCGCGCACCTCGCCGCCGCCGAGGTGGACGTCGTCGTGATCATCAGCAGCGACCACAAAGAGGTCTACGACGACGAGCTGCTGCCCGCGTTCGCGGTCTACTGGGGGGACGCCGTCGACCACGTGCCGTTCACCCCCGAGCAGATCGCCGCCATGCAGCCGGGTCTGGGGGAGGCGGCGCTCGGCGACGTCCCGGAGCGGACCGTCTCCCGCCCCTGCCACTCGGAGCTGGCCCTGCACCTCATCGCCTCCGCGATGGAGGACGGCTTCGACGTCGCGGCCTCGCGCGCCCTGCCCGCCGGGCGGTACGGGAACCACGGCATCCCGCACGGCTACGGCTTCATCTACCAGCGGATCATGGGCGAGCGGTCCCAGGTGCCTTTCGTCCCCGTCTTCATCAATACGTTCTTCGAGCCGAACCCGCCCAGCGCGCGGCGCTGCCTCGACTTCGGCCGGGCGCTCGGCCGGGCGATCGCGTCCTTCCCCCGGGACCTGCGCGTCGGCGTCGTCGCATCGGGCGGTCTGTCCCACTTCGTGATCGACGAGGACCTCGACCGGGACTTCATCCGCGCCCTTGAGACCTTCGACGAGCGGCATCTCGCGTCGCTTCCGGCGTCGGAGATGCGGTCCGGCAGCTCCGAGCTGCGCAACTGGATCGCCGTCGCCGGGATCGCAGCGGAGACCGGGCTGTCGGTGAGCTCCGTCGACTACCAGCCCTGCTACCGGACCGAGGCCGGCACGGGCAACGCCATGGGATTCGTGACCTGGTCACCCACCGGTGAGGAGTCGGACCGATGACAGAGAACACCTCCGGCGCGGCGAGCGAGGTCTCCCGGCTCCGCGCCCTCGACTCGTGCGCGATCTCCGACGCCCTCGACACGCTCGGCCTGCCCGGGGCGGTGACATGCCTGCTGCCCATGTGGCCCGCGACCCGCGTCACGGCAGGCGTCGTACGGACCGTCAAGGCGGCGCCCAAGTCCGCCGCCGGCCCGGCCACCCACATCGCCACCCCGCTCGTGGCCAAGGCGGACCCCGACGATGTGGTCGTCATCGACAACCACGGACGGGTCGACGTCTCCTGCTGGGGAGGGCTGCTCGCCGAGGCCGCCGCGCAGCGCGGGGTCGCCGGCGTCATCGTCGACGGCGCCTGCCGTGACGTACAGGACTGCGAGAACGTGGACCTTCCCGTGTTCGCCCGCGCCGCCGTACCCGTCAGTGCCCGCGGCCGGATCGTCCAGGAGGACATGGACGTGCCGATCCAGGTCGGCATGGTCCGGGTGAATCCCGGCGACCTTGTGATAGCCGACCGCAACGGCGTCGCGTTCATCGCCAGGGCCGAGATCGCGCGGGTGCTGGAGCTCGCCGAGCGCATCGCGGCCCGCGAGCTCGACATGGCACGGGCCGTCCGGTCCGGCCGCAACGTCATCGACGTCATGCACGACTCCCAGTTCCCGACCATCACCGCGGAGGCGGCCTCATGACCGGCACCGTCGACGAGCGGCTCGCCCGCCTCTCCACCGCCACCATCTCGGACGCCCTGGACCGGCTCGGCCGTACGGGCGGCCTGCTGGGCCTCGCGCCGCTCGGCCCCGGGCAGCGCATGGCCGGCCGCGCGTACACGATCAGGTACGTGTCGGCGAGCACGCCGCCCGGAACCGTCGGCGACTACCTGGACGACGTGCCCGCGGGCGGGGTGGTCGTGCTGGACAACGACGGCAGGACCGACTGCACCGTGTGGGGCGACATCCTCACCGCGGTCGCGAACGCCCGCGGTGTCGCCGGAACCGTCATCGACGGTGTGTGCCGCGACGTGCACCGGGCGCTCGACCTCGCGTACCCGATCTACAGCCGGGGCCGGTTCATGCGCACCGGAAAAGACCGCGTCGAGGTCGCCGAGGTGCAGGGACCGGTGAACATCGGCGGGGTGCAGGTCCGCCCCGGCGACCTGCTCATCGGCGACCAGGACGGCGTCGTCGCCGTGCCGCAGGACTGCGAGGAGCGGGTGCTCGCGGTGGCGGAGGAGATCGCCGAGCGCGAGGACGGGATCCTGCGCATGGCGCTGGCCGGTTCCTCCATCGCCGAGGCCCGCGCCGCATACGGCTACCACGACCTGCAGCGGAAGGCGTGATCATGACCAGTGAGCTGCTGGAGATGGGGTCGGCGACGCTGTTCGAGGCATCCGGCCTGAACTGCGACCTCGACCCGGCGTTCCGCCCGGCGTGGACCGGCGCCCGGCTCGCCGGTCGGGCGTTGCCCGTCCAGGCCGCGGCGGGGGACAACCTCCCCCTGCACTGGGCCCTGGAGGAGGCCCGGCCCGGTGACGTCCTCGTGGTCGACGCGGGCGGCGCGCCGTTCGGCTACTGGGGCGAGGTCCTCGCGGTCGCCGCCCAGGCGCGCGGCGTCGTCGGCCTGGTGATCGACGGCGGGGTGCGCGACACCGAGCGCATGCGCGCCATCGGGTTCCCGGCGTTCAGCACATCGGTCGCGATCCGGGGGACAGGCAAGGAGTGGCCCGGCGCCATCGGGTCTCCCGTCGTCATGCGCGGCCGGGTCGTCAACCGCGGCGATCTGGTCGTGGCGGACGAGGACGGGATCGTCGTGCTCCCCGCCGCCTCCGTGGACGACGTCGTGGCGGCGGCCCGGCGGCGGGTCGCCAAGGAGGACGCGTACATGGCCCGGCTGCGGGACGGGGAGCTCAGCCTCGACCTGTACGGATTCCGTCCGCTCGGACGTCCGGTGGTCACGTCATGACCGCGGACACCGCTTCCGCGACCGCGGCCGCGTTCCGGCGGGCGGCGGGCCGGTTCGCCTCCGGCGTGACGGTGGTGGCGACCCGCAACGGCCGGCACCTCTACGGCATCACCGCCACCTCGTTCGTCTCGCTCTCGCTGAACCCCCTGCTGGTCGCCGTCTCGATCAATGCCCACAGCCCCTTCCTCGACGAGGTGGAAGCGGCGGGCTGCTTCTCGATCAGCGTGCTGGCGAGCGGGCAGCGCGACGTGTCGCAGTACTTCTCCACCCGGGGCCGCGGCCGGGCCGAGGGCGTGTTCCCCGGTGTCACCACCGCCCCGGAGCGGACCGGAGCCCCCATCGTTTCCGACTGCCTGAGCTGGTTCGACACCCGCCTGCACGCCATCCTCCCCGGCGGTGACCACCAGATCCTGATCGGAGAGGTGGTCGCGGCGGGCGGGACCGAGGGCGACCCGCTGCTGTACTGGGCGGGCGGCTACCGGCGGCTCGACCCCGACGACGAGGGCACCCCCGACGGCCGGATCGAGGAGTTCGCCGATGCCCTGTCCGTGCAACTGCACGCAGGCGGCCTGTCGCCCGACGAGCTGATCGAGGCGCAGCGTGCCCTCGAACCCGCCGCGGCCGAACTGGCGGCGTTCCGCCGGCTTCCCGACGGGCTGGCCGCGCTGCGGGAGGCCCTCGACGAGGCTCGCCGCGCCGCGCCCGCGCCCGACCTGTTCACCGCCGAGTCCGTACGGTTCCACGCGGCGCTGGGCATGGCCAGCGGCAACCCCGCCATCGCGGCCTCGCTGCAGGCGCTCGCCCGCTCGCGCCACGCCCACTACTCGGCGGGGACGAGCCCGCAGGCGACCGAGCGGACCCTGGCCGCCCATCAGGAGATCTACGACGCCATCGCCGGGGGCGACGCCGTACGCGCCCGCGAGGCGATGACACAGCACCTGGCCGTGGTGCACCGGCGCCTGTGCCCCCCGAGTGAGGAGGTCTGACATGTCCGGCGACAGCTTCTCCGGGATCGTCCGCATCGAGGCCGGTGACGGCCCGGGGCAGCCCGAACGCACATCCGAGCTCGACGCCCTCTACCGGTCGTTCGAGCAGGAGCTGCTCGTGCCGCTGTGGACCGAGATCGGCGACCTGATGCCGACGTCCCCGAGGTCCGAGGCGCTGCCGCATGTGTGGCGCTGGAACGAGATTCTCCCGCTGGCCGAGCGGGCCGGCGACCTGGTCCCGGTCGGCCGCGGCGGAGAGCGCAGGGCGATCGCCCTCGCCAACCCGGGCCTCGGCGGGCGGCCGTACGCGACGTCGACCCTCTGGGCGGCGATCCAGTACCTGTGCCCGGGCGAGGTGGCGCCCGAACATCGCCACACCCAGAACGCCTTCCGGTTCGTCCTGGAGGGGGAAGGGGTGTGGACCGTCGTGAACGGCGACCCGGTCGCCATGCGACGCGGCGACCTGCTGCTCACACCCGGCTGGCAGTGGCACGGCCACCACAACATCGCCACCCGGCCCATGGCGTGGCTGGACGGCCTGGACATCCCATTCGTGCACGCCACCGATAGCGCGTTCTTCGAGTTCGGCCCCGACCAGGTGTCGAGCACGCGGACGCCGGACCGGTCGCGCTCGGAGCGGATCTGGGCCCACCCCGGTCTACGCGCCGTCTCGCAGCTCGCGGACACCCCGAGCTCGCCGATCGCCGCGTACCGGTGGGAGCACACCGACGCCGCGCTGCGCGACCAGCTGGACCTGGAACGCGAAGGCCACCCGGGGGTGGTCGAGCCCGGCCACGCCGCCGTGCGCTACATCAACCCCACCACCGGCGGCGACGTCATGCCCACCATCCGCGCCGAGTTCCACCGGCTGCGCGACGGCGCACTGACCGCGGCGCGCCGCGAGGTCGGGTCGTCGGTCTGGCAGGTGTTCGAGGGGCGCGGGCGGGCGACCGTCGGCGACCGCGAATGGACCGTCGAGACGGGAGACGTGTTCGTCGTCCCGTCGTGGCAGCCGCTGACTGTCGGCGCGGAGACGGCCCTGGATCTCTTCCGTTTCAGTGACACCCCGATCTTCGAGCGCCTGCACCAGGCCCGCGTACATGAGGATGGAGTTCCCCGTTGAAGCTCGCCACCCTTCGCGTCGACGGCGTGACCCGCGCCGTGCGGTGCGAGAAGGACCGTTACGTCGACCTGGGCGCGCCGGACGTTCGCGCCCTGCTGGCCCGCCCGGACTGGCGGCGGGAGGCTGAGACCGCGTGCGGAGCCGAGTACGGGCTCGACGGCGCGCGGCTCGCCCCGGTCGTCACCCGGCCGGGGAAGATCCTCTGCGTCGGCCTCAACTACCGCAACCACATCACCGAGATGGGCCGGGAGCTGCCCGAGTTCCCCACGCTCTTCGCCAAGTACCCCGAGGCCCTCGTCGGCCCCACGGACGACATCGAACTGGCGCCGGAGTCCGACGCGGTCGACTGGGAGGCGGAGCTCGCCCTGGTCATCGGCGCGCCGGTACGGCGGGCCACCGAGGAGCAGGCGGCGGCCGCGATCGCCGGGTTCACCGTCGTCAACGACGTCACGATGCGGGACTGGCAGTACCGCTCGCCGCAGTGGCTCCAGGGCAAGACCTTCGAGAGCACGACCCCCATGGGCCCGGTCCTGGTCACGCCCGACGAGCTGCCCGGCGGAGTGCGCCCCGCGCTCTCCCTCACCTGTGAGGTCGACGGTGAGACGGTGCAGCGGGCGCGGACCGACGACCTGGTCTTCGACCCGGTCGCGCTGGTCAGGTACGCCTCCTCCATCCTGACCCTGCGCCCCGGCGACGTCATCGCCACCGGCACCCCCGGCGGGGTCGGTCACGCCCGAAGGCCGGCCCGCTACCTCGTCGACGGGGCCCGTGTGGTGACCGAGATCAGCGGCATCGGCAGGCTGGACAACATCGCCCGCGTTCCCAAGGACATGTCCGCATGACCCGGTCGCTCACCTGTTCACTGGAGTGGATGCGCCACGGTACGGGCCTGCTGCTGCGGGCGCTGCACGACCTCGGCGAGGGCGATCTGGCCGCGCCCACCGGGTTGCCCGGCTGGTCGCGCGGGCACCTGCTGGCCCACGTCGGGTTCAACGCCGCCGCACTGCGGCGGCTGGTGTCGTGGGCGCGCACCGGCGAGCCCAGCCCGATGTACGCCTCGGCCGAGCAGCGGGCCGCCGAGATCGCAGAAGGCGCGTCCTGGTCGCGGGACCGGCTGCGCGCCCTGGTCCGTGAGAGCGCCGAGGGACTGGCCGCCGACCTCGCGGACCTGGCGGGGCCGCAATGGGACGCGCTGGTCGTCACCGCCCAGGGCCGTACCGTCCCCGCCTCCGAGATCCCCTGGATGCGTACGCGGGAGGTCGCCGTGCACACGGTCGACCTCGACGTGGGGATCACCTTCGCGGATCTGCCGGACGACCTGTGCGAGGAACTCGTCACCGACGTGGTCGCCCGGCGCGCCGGACGTCCCGGCGAGCCCGCGCTCGTGCTGGCCGGCACCACCGGCCGCACCTGGTCCCTCGACGGAGGGGGCGCGGAGCCGGCCGGTGACCCGGCGGTGGAGGTCACGGGCACGCCCGCCGAACTGGCTCGCTGGCTCACCGGACGCGGCGCGGGAACGCTGCGGGACCGCTCCGGCGGCGTGCTGCCCGCGCTCGCCGCCTGGCTGTAGCCGTGGATCACCGGGTGGGAGTGGGGGTGCTTTCGTTGCCGAGGCGGTCGAGGGTGGTCACGTAGTAGGCGCCGGAGCCGCCGGCGGCGTAGGAGGGGGCGTCGCTCGCCGGGACGATCGCCACCAGGTTGCGGGCGTCGGCGGTGACGCAGGCACTGCTTCCGGCGGCCGCAGCGCCGCCGGTCTTGCCGGCCCGCCCGGCGGGCGCGCGATAGACGGCGTACGCCCGTGCGTCCGGCCGGGCCTCCCAGCTGAGCGTGCCGTTCGCGTGCCGCACCCCGCGAGGGGCGGCCGGCCGCTTGGCCTTGAACCGCTCGGGCAGGGGGAGCAGGGCCGGCCTCTGGTAGTGCTGGGACACGATCCGGTCGAGGACCGACAGGGGGTTGGAGACCAGATATCTGGCGCTGAAGTAGACATCGCCCCCGACCTCGGGATATTTCCGGTTCAGGGTGAGATGGGAGGGAAGTTCGCCCACCTTCTTCCAGGCCGGGGTGTCGGTGCTGCCCACGCGGTAGAGCGCCTGGCCGATGTAGAGGTCCACACCGGTGCCCTTGACCGCGCCGGCCCACCAGGGCAGGAGCTCCTCGTAGGCGGCGGCGGAGAACCCGCGCGGCCAGTAGAGCTGGGGCATGATGTAGTCCACGCTGCGCGCCTTGATCCACGCCTTCGCGTCCGCATAAATGCTGTCATAGGCGGACATGCCGCTGGTGTTCGATCCGCTGGGATCCTCCTTCTTGTTGCGCCAGATGCCGAAGGGGCTGATGCCGAACTTCACGTACGGCTTGGCCTCGCGCACCGCGGCCGACACCTGGCCCACCAGCTTGTTCACGTTGTCGCGCCGCCAGTCGGCCAGCTTCATGCCGTTGCCGTACTTCTTGAACGCGGCCTGGTCGGCGAACCGCGTGCCCTTCCCCGGATAGGGATAGAAGTAGTCGTCGAAGTGGACGCCGTCCACGTCGTAGCGGCGCACCACATCGGTCACGACGCGGGCCACCCAGTCCCTGACCTGGGGGAGGCCGGGGTTGTAGTAGAGGCCGCCCTCGTGCCTGACGGTCCAGTCGGGGTGGCGCCGGGCCGGGTGGCCGGGCGGCAGCTCGGACGTGGCGGACTCGGCCGCCCGGTACGGGTTGAACCAGGCGTGGAACTCCAGGCCTCGCCTGTGCGCCTCCTCCACCAGGAACGGCAGCGGGTCCCATCCCGGATCCTTGCCCGCCGTGCCGGTCAGCCACTGCGACCAGGGTTCGAGCGACGACCGGTAGAGCGCGTCGGAGGCGGGTCGCACCTGGAAGAACACCGCGTTCAGCCGCCGCTTGACCGCGTTGTCGAGGATCTTCAGGTATTCGGCGCGCTGCCGCTCCTGGCTCAGGCCGGGCCGGGACGGCCAGTCGAGGTTGCGCACCGTGGCGATCCACACGCCGCGGAGCTGCCGCTTGGGGAAGCGCGCGCTGGTGGGGCAGGACCCGGCGGCGGAAGAACGCTCCGGCGCCGCCTTGCCTCCGGCCTTGCCCGCGGTCTTGGCCGCGGCGGCCGAGCCCCTGGCTCCCTGCTCCGCCCGCGCGTCGGGCCCGAAGGTGTACGCGGCCCCGCCCGCGAGCAGCGCGACGGCGGTGGTGGCGATCAGCGGGCGGCCGAGACGGCGGTGGCCCCGATCGGTCATGTGGCGCCCCTCCCCGAAATGCCGACATGTCCGGACGTCCAGTGTCGCATCGGTAAATGCCGGATTCGGCCAAGAAGTGAAATCCGCCACCTGTGACCTGTGCCTATGGAGGCCTGTGTGACGCGGCTCACCCGCTGGGACTGCCCGGGCGCCGGCCGTACCAAACCCCGGCGCCCGGGGCGGCCCCTCACTGCGAGGCCGCGACGACCTTCTCGGCGAGGTGCGCGGGCAGCGGCTCGTAGCGCAGGAACGTCCTGGTGAAGCTGCCCGTCCCATGAGACATCGACCGAAGGTCGATGGCGTACCTGGTGATCTCCAGCTGGGGCACCTCGGCCCGCACCAGCGTCCGCCCGCCCGCGGTGCCGCCGCCCACCGGCTCGGTGCCGAGGACCCGGCCGCGGCGTGACGACAGGTCGGACATGACCGCGCCGACGAACTCGTCGGCGACCAGGACCGAGACCTCGTCGACCGGTTCGAGCAGCAGCGTCTGGACCTTGGCCGCGGCCTCCTTCAGCGCGAGCTGCCCGGCGATCTGGAAGGCCATGTCGGAGGAGTCGACCGAGTGGGCCTTGCCGTCGTAGAGCGTCACCCGGATGTCGACGACGGGATATCCGGCGAGCACCCCCCGCTCCATCTGGGCCCGCACGCCCTTCTCCACCGACGGGATGAACTGACGGGGCACGACGCCGCCGACGATCTTGTCCACGAACTCCAGCCCGGAGCCCGGCGGCAGCGGCTCCACCTCGATGTGGCAGATCGCGTACTGCCCGTGGCCGCCGGTCTGCTTGACGTTGCGGCCCATGGCCTGGGTCCTGCCGCCGAACGTCTCGCGCAGCGGGACCCGCAGGTCCACCTTCTCCACCTCGACGCCGTGCCGCTTGGCCAGCCGGTCGAGCAGGACGTCGGCGTGGGCCTCGCCCATGCACCACAGCACGAGCTGGTGGGTCTCGGCGTTGTTCTCCAGCCGCAGCGTCGGGTCCTCGGCGACCAGGCGGGCCAGGGCCTGGCTGAGCTTGTCCTCGTCGGCCTTCGACCTCGCCCGGATCGCGACCGGCAGCAGCGGCTCCGGCATCGTCCAGGCCGTCATGAGCATGGGCTCGTCCTTGCCGGACAGGGTGTCGCCGGTCTCCGCCCGGGAGAGCTTGGCGATGGCGCAGATGTCGCCGGCCACGCACTTGGCCACCGGCCGCTGGGTCTTGCCCAGCGGCGAGCTGAGCACGCCGATGCGCTCGTCGAGGTCGTGGTCCTCGTGCCCGCGCTCGGCCAGCCCGTGGCCGGACACGTGCACGGTCATGTCGGGCGTCAGCGTGCCGGAGAAGACGCGGACCAGGCTGATCCGGCCGACGTACGGATCGCTCGTGGTCTTGACGATCTCCGCCACCAGCGGGCCGTCCGGGTCGGCGCTCAGATCGGTGACCGGCCTGCCGTCGATCGTCGTGACGGTGGGCAGCGGATGCTCGAGCGGCGAGGGAAATCCCTGCGTGACGACCTCGAGGATCTCGCGCATCCCGACTCCCGGCGCGGCGGCGAGCACCGGGTGGAAGCCGCCACGGGCGACCGCCTTCTCCAGGTCGTCGATCAGCACCTTGCTGTCGATCTCCTCCCCGGAGAGGTAGCGGTCCATGAGCGACTCGTCCTCGCTCTCCTGGATGATCCCCTCGATGAGGTCGCCGCGATACTGCTCGATGAGCTCGAGCTGCCCCTGGTCCGGATCCCGCTCCACGCGCGTGCCGCCCGCGTAGTCGAAGAACCGCTGGGAGAGCAGCCCGAGCAGGCCCGTGCCGTTCACGGGCAGGTAGAGCGGCGCGACGCCGTCGCCGAAGGCGTCCTGACAGCTCGCGAGGACCTCGTCGAAGTCGGCGCGCTGGTGGTCGATCTTCGTGATGACCACGGCGCGCGGCATGCCGACGAGGGCGCACTCCTCCCACAGCATCCGCGTCAGCCCGTCGACGCCCTCGGCCGCCGAGACGACGAACAGCGCGGCGTCGGCGGCGCGCAGCCCGGCCCGCAGGTCCCCGACGAAATCGGCGTACCCGGGCGTGTCCAGGAAGTTGATTTTCATGCCGTTGTGCACGGCCGGGGCGGCGCAGAGGTTGACGGAGCGCTGCTGGCGCATCTCCACCTCGTCGAAGTCGCACACCGTGGTCCCGTCCTCGACCCGGCCGATGCGCTGGATGACGCCGGTCTCCGCGAGCAGCGCCTCGATCAGGGTCGTCTTGCCGGCACCGGAATGGCCGACCAGCACGACATTGCGTACCATGTCCGGCCGATCGGCCGCGGGTACCCTGCCCGCGGCCCCTGCGGTCGCGCCGGTTGATCTCTCGGCCACATCGCCTCCCGCATCTCCTGAGCAGTCCGGGATGGCGCGCGGCAGGCACCCGCGCCCATCCCGCGTCGGCCGCTCTGCCGTCGCTGTCCCGCGCCCGGGGGCCCGCCCTCGTCGTTGTCCACGCGGGCGCTTGTTCTTCAGCCTTTACCCATGTGGCGGAGATCACAAGACTTTCCTGCCCAATGTGCTTGCGACCTGCCGATCGTGTTCATGGCCTACGATCGAACCGCGATGTTGAACGTCCTGCGCCCCGCCGTCACCCGAGTCCTGACCCCGCTGGGGCGAGCCCTCGCCAACCGCGGCGTGTCACCCGATGTGATCACGACGATCGGCACCCTCGGGGTGGTGATCTCGGCCCTGGTCTTCTACCCGGCCGGTCATCTCTTCGCGGGGTCGCTCGCCATCACGTTCTTCGTTCTCGCCGATCTGCTGGACGGCGTGCTGGCCCGGATGACGGGCAAGCCGAGCAGGTGGGGCGCCTTCCTGGACTCCACGCTCGACCGCTTCGGCGACGCCGCGATCTTCTCCGGCCTGATCATGCACTTCGTCCTCAAGGATGAGCCGGAGATCGTCCTCGCGGCCGTCGCGCTGTTCTGCCTCGTCGCGGGAGCATTGGTCTCCTACGCCAAGGCGCGCGCCGAGGGTCTCGGGATGGAGGCCAACGTCGGCATCGCCGAGCGTGGGGAACGGATCGCGGTCATCCTGGTCGCGGCCGGGCTGTCCGGCCTCGGCGTGCCGTACATCCTGGCCGTCGGGCTCTGGCTGCTCGCCGCGGCGAGCGCGGTCACGGTGGTCCAGCGGATGGTGCACGTGTACAGACAGGCGGTGGTCCGATGAGCGGCACGGCGGGCCCGCCCGCCCGGACACGCGTCCCGCTGGGCGACCGGATCGTGGCCGCCTCGTTCACGCTGGGCTGGGCCGTCGTACGGCACGTGCCGGAGCGGGTGGCCGCGTGGTTCTTCCGCGTCCTCGCCGACGTCCTGTGGCGCAGACGCGGCACGTCGGTGCTGCGCCTGGAGGCCAACCTGGCCCGGGTGCTCGGCAGGCGGCCGGCCGGCGCCGCCGCCGTCACCCTCGGCGCCGACGCCGGCGCCCCGGCGGCCGACCCCGCCGTGCGGGCGCTCGCCCGCGCCGGGATGCGGTCCTACTTCCGCTACTGGATGGAGCTGTTCCGCTTCGCCTCCTTCGACCGGGAGCGGATCCTGGCCGGCACCCACGCCGTCGGAGCCGAGGCCATCTTCGACAACCTGGCGAAGGGGCGCGGGGTCGTCGCCGCGCTGCCGCACATGGGCAACTACGACCTCGCCGGCGCCTGGCTGGTGCACAAGGGCCACCCGTTCACCACCGTCGCCGAGCGGCTGAAGCCCGAGTCGCTGTTCGACCGGTTCGTGGACTACCGGCGGCGGCTGGGCATGGAGGTCCTGCCGCTCACGGCCAGGGGCGGCGGCAGCGCGATGGCGTTCGGCACGCTCGCCAAGCGCCTGCGCGAGGGCCGCCCCGTGTGCCTGCCCGCCGAGCGCGACCTCACCGCCTCAGGCGTGGAGGTCGAGTTCTTCGGCGCGAAGACCCGCATGGTCCCCGGCCCGGCGCTGCTGGCGATCCAGACGGGGGCCGCGCTGCTGCCCGCGACGCTGTGGTTCGAGGGCG
This sequence comes from Sphaerimonospora mesophila NBRC 14179 = JCM 3151, assembly GCA_001552515.1. GTDB lineage: Bacteria > Actinomycetota > Actinomycetes > Streptosporangiales > Streptosporangiaceae > Sphaerimonospora > Sphaerimonospora mesophila. The sequence goes on along the minus strand of BCRI01000004.1, from coordinate 52,344 downwards.
ACGGCTGGGGCATCCGGATCCATGAGGAGATCCCGGTGCCGGCCGAGGGCACCAGGCAGGAGAAGGTCACCGTGATGACGCAGGCCCTGGCGGTCGCCTTCGAGAAGGGCATCGCCGAGCACCCGGAGGACTGGCACATGCTCCAGCGCCTCTGGCTCGACGACCTGGAGCCCCGGCCTGAGAGCACACCATGAGGATCGGCATCGTCTGCCCCTACACCTGGGAGGTCCCGGGAGGCGTGCAGGCCCACATCCGGGATCTCGCCGAGGCCCTCATCGCGGACGGGCACCAGGTGTCCGTCATCGCCCCGGCGGCCGACGACGCCGCCCTGCCGTCCTACGTGACCTCGGCCGGGCGGGCCGTGCCCGTGCCGTACAACGGGTCGGTGGCGCGGCTGGCGTTCGGCTTCCTGTCGGCCAATCGGGTGCGCAGGTGGATCGGGGAGGGCCGCTTCGACGTGCTGCACGTCCACGAGCCGGCCATCCCCTCGCTCGGCGTGCTGGCCTGCTGGGTGGCGCGCGGGCCGATCGTGGCGACCTTCCACGCGTCCTATGAGCGCTCCCGGGCGATGTCGGTGGCCGCGCCGATGCTGCAGAGCGCGCTGGAGAAGATCACCGCCAGGATCGCGGTGTCCGACGCGGCCCGCAAGACGCTGGTGGAGCACCTCGGCGGCGACGCCGTGCTGATCCCCAACGGCGTGACCGTGAGCAGGTACGCCGAGGGCGAGCCGCTGCCCGGCTGGGGCCCCGACGGCGGCGTCATCGGGTTCCTCGGCCGGATGGACGAACCGCGCAAGGGCCTTTCCGTGCTGCTGGAGGCGTTCGAGATCCTCGCGCCACAGCGGCCGTCCCTCCGGCTGCTGATCGCCGGTCCCGGCGACCCCGACGACGTGCTCGGCCGGGTGCCCAGGGCGTACCGGGACCGGATCGGGCTGCTCGGCATGGTGAGCGAGGCCGACAAGGTGCGCGCCTACCACTCGGTGGACGTCTTCTGCGCGCCCAACCTCGGCGGGGAGAGCTTCGGCATCGTGCTCACCGAGGCCATGTCGGCGGGGGCGCCGATCCTGGCCAGCGACATCCCGGCCTTCCGCCGCGTCCTCGGCGACGGCCAGGCCGGGGCGCTGTTCGCCACCGGCGACGCCGACGCCCTCGCCAAGGAGGCCGCCCGCCTGTTGGACGACCCCGGGCGCCGCGCCAAGCTCTCCGACGAGGCGCGCCAGGCGGTGCGCAAGTACGACTGGTCGACGGTCGCCCGTGACGTCGTGCGCGTGTACGAGACCGTCACGCACTCGGCGGCCGGTGTCGAGGAGGACGTCTCGTGACCACGCTGACCGTGGTGATCGTGCTCGTCGGGCTGGCCGTGCTCATCGGCGTCTACATCTCCTGGCGCGCCGGGCGGCTGGACCGCCTGCACATCCGGCTGGAGACCGCGCAGGCGGCGCTCGACGCCGCCCTGCTCCGCCGCGCCGCCGTCTGTCTCGAACTCGCCGGCTCGCGCATCCTCGACCCGGCGACCTCGCTCGTGCTCGCCGCGGCCGCCCATGAGGCCCGTACGGCGGGGCCGGACGAGCGGGAGCACGCCGAGAGCGACCTGTCGAAGACGCTGCGCGCCATGGTCGACCAGGAGCGGTTCCGCGAGAAGCTGGCCGAGCATCCGATGGGCGCCGCACTGCTGACCGAACTGGACACCGCCGTCGCCAAGGTGGTCTACTCCCGCCGGTTCTACAACGACGCGGTCTCGATCACGCGTACGGCTCAGCGCCGCTGGCTGGCCCGCACGCTGCGGCTCGCCGGGCACACCGACTACCCCGGCTTCTTCGAGATCGACGACGCCCCGCCGGAGTCGCTGTCGGCCGAGTAGATCGACGATGGTCGTTTTTACCCGGCCGATGGGAGAGATGTGACGATTCGCCGGTAAGCTCATGGCCCCTGTCATAATCACACGGTCCGGTGATCGGGAGGAGCTCACGGTGCGGGCAGTGATCCGCTTCACGCTGGCCACGGCGGTAGTGCTCACCGGGGCCGCGTGCTCCTCCGACGACACGGCCGGAAAGCAGGCCCAGGCGGAGGCGCCGCAGCCGGCTCCGTCACCGACGCCGCCCCCGGAGCATCCGTTCACCGGCAGGCCCGTCGAGCAACGCCGACCGGTGCTGGCCGTGAAGATCGAGAACACCTCCGCGGGCAAACCGCAGATGGGCGTGCGCAGCGCCGACATCGTCTACGTCGAGCAGGTCGAGGGCGGGTTGACCCGGCTCATGGCGATCTTCTCCTCGAAGCTGCCCGCCAAGGTCGGCCCGGTCCGCAGCGCCCGCATCTCCGACCTGCACATCGTCCCGATGTTCGGCAAGCCGGCCTTCGCCTACTCCGGCGTGCAGACCAAGATGATCCCGTTCGTCCAGCAGGCCCCGCTGTTCGACGCCTCCGACAGCAGCATGCCCGGGGCGTACTTCCGGGAACCCGGCCGCTACGCGCCGTACAACCTGTTCGCGACCCCGAAGAAGCTGCTGGCGCAGGCGCCGAAGGCGAGCAAGGCCGCGGACATCGGCTTCACGTTCTCCGACGAGCCGCCCCCCGGGGGCACGCCGCAGAAGAAGGTGTCGGTCAGGTACCCGGCCGCCCAGTTCACCTTCAACTGGTCGGCGCGGCACAAGCGCTGGCTGATCACCCAGGACGGCAAGAAGGACATGGCGGCGGAGGGCGGCCAGCAGGGCGCGCCCACCATCGTCATCCAGTGGGTCAAGACCGAGCGCTCCCAGTTCCACGACTTCACCGGCAGCTACACCCCGCTCGTCCACACGGTGGGCAAGGGCACCGGGGTGGTCCTGCGGGACGGCCAGGCGTACCGTGTGCGCTGGTCGCGGCCCTCGGAGAAGGACGGCACGACCTACACGACGGCCGACGGCAGCCCCATGCCGTTCGCCCGGGGGCAGGTCTGGGTGGTGCTCGCCAGCAAGAAGCCCGTCGCGCCGTGATCCCCGGGTCGTACGGAGCGGTCGTGCGAGCGGTTGTACGAAGCGGACCAAAGACCTGATCGGATTCGCCGGGGTGGAGCAGCCGGGCGGGGGGCGAACAGCTGACGGACAAGACCTAACATGGAGGGGAATCCGTAGCCCCATCGTGAGGTAGGACCGTGTCCAGCAGCGCCCCCGAAGTCAACGAGACCACCGCCGTCGGCACCGCGCGCGTAAAGCGCGGGATGGCCGAGATGCTCAAGGGCGGGGTGATCATGGACGTCGTCACCCCGGATCAGGCAAAGATCGCCGAGGACGCCGGAGCCGTCGCCGTCATGGCGCTGGAGCGCGTCCCTGCCGACATCCGCGCCCAGGGCGGGGTCTCCCGGATGAGCGACCCCGACATGATCGAGGGCATCATCGCCGCCGTGTCGATCCCCGTCATGGCCAAGGCCAGGATCGGGCACTTCGTCGAGGCCCAGGTGCTGCAGTCGCTCGGCGTCGACTACATCGACGAGTCCGAGGTGCTCACGCCCGCCGACTACGCGAACCACATCGACAAGTGGCGCTTCACCGTCCCGTTCGTGTGCGGGGCCACCAACCTCGGCGAGGCGCTGCGCCGCATCACCGAGGGCGCCGCGATGATCCGTTCCAAGGGCGAGGCCGGGACCGGTGACGTGTCCAACGCCGTCACCCACATGCGGACCATCCGGGCCGAGATCAAGCGCCTGTCCTCGCTGCCCGAGGACGAGCTGTACGTCGCGGCCAAGGAGCTGCAGGCGCCGTACGACCTGGTCGCCGAGGTCGCGAAGAACGGGAAGCTGCCGGTGGTGCTGTTCACCGCGGGCGGCATCGCCACCCCGGCCGACGCCGCCATGATGATGCAGCTCGGCGCCGAGGGCGTGTTCGTCGGCTCGGGCATCTTCAAGTCGGGCGACCCGGCCAAGCGCGCCGCCGCCATCGTCAAGGCCACGACCTTCCACGACGACCCCGACGTGATCGCCAAGGTGTCGCGCGGCCTGGGCGAGGCCATGGTGGGCATCAACGTGGACGAGATCCCCGTCCCGCACCGCCTCGCCGAGCGTGGCTGGTGACCACGGCGATCGCTGAGATCGCACCCGACGCCCCGAAGATCGGTGTGCTCGCCCTCCAGGGTGACGTCCGCGAGCACATCCGCGCCCTGGCGGCCTGCGGCGCCCGGGCGACCGCCGTGCGCCGCCAGGAGGAGCTCGACGCCGTCGACGCGCTGGTCATCCCCGGCGGGGAGTCCACCACGATGTGGAAGCTCGCCGTCGCGTTCGGGCTGCTCGAACCGCTCCGGCTGCGGATCAAGGAGGGCATGCCCGCGTACGGCTCCTGCGCCGGGATGATCATGCTGGCGGACCGCGTCGAGGGCGGCATCGAGGGCCAGCAGACGCTCGGCGGGATCGACATGGTGGTGCGCCGCAACGCGTTCGGCCGCCAGGTGGACTCCTTCGAGGCCGACCTCGACTTCGCCGGGCGCGGAACGGTCCGCGCGGTGTTCATCCGCGCGCCGTGGGTCGAGTCGGTGGGTGCGGATGTGAAGGTGCTCTGCCGGACGGGGAGTAGGATCGTCGCGGTCCGGCAGGGACCTCTGCTCGCGACGTCCTTCCATCCGGAGTTGACCGGTGACGCGCGAGTACATTCGTACTTTGTCGACATGGTGAGGGAGCTCTAACGCGATGGCCGGCCACTCCAAATGGGCGACGACCAAACACAAGAAGGCGGCACTCGATTCCAAGCGCGGCAAGCTGTTCGCCAAGCTCATCAAGAACGTCGAGGTCGCGGCCAGGACCGGCGGTCCCGATCCGGACGGCAACCCGACGCTGTTCGACGCGATCTTCAAGGCCAGGAAGAACTCGGTCCCGATCGACAACATCGAGCGGGCGCGCAAGCGCGGCGGCGGCCTGGAGGCCGGCGGCGCCGACTGGCAGACCATCATGTACGAGGGGTACGGCCCCGGCGGCGTCGCGATCCTGATCGAGTGTCTGACCGACAACCGCAACCGTGCGGCCTCGGAGGTCCGCGTCGCGCTCACCCGCAACGGCGGCTCCCTGGCCGACCCCGGGTCCGTGTCGTACATGTTCAACCGCAAGGGCGTGGTGATCGTCCCGAAGGGCACGCTGAACGAGGACGACGTGCTCATGGCGGTCCTGGACGCGGGCGCCGAGGAGGTCAACGACCTCGGCGAGAGCTTCGAGGTCGTGTCGGAGGCGGCCGACCTGGTCCCGGTGCGCAAGGCGCTGCAGGAGGCCGGCATCGACTACGAGTCGGCCGAGGCGAGCTTCCTGCCGACGATGAACGTGCCGCTCGACGAGGAGGGCGCCCGCAAGGTCTTCCGCCTCATCGACGCGCTGGAGGACAGCGACGACGTGCAGAACGTCTGGGCCAACTTCGATGTCAGCGACGACATCATGGAGAAGCTCGAGCTCTAGCCGCCCGGCCGTCCGGCCGCCGGAACGGCCGGCGCTCCCGCGCGCCATACTCGTATCTAGACACTCGGTTTGATCCGAGTATCTTGATTCTCGGGTATCTCGCGGGCGGGAGGCCATATGACCCTGACCGACGGCACACCAGTGGCCGGGGAAGCGGAACTCCTCGCGCTGCCGGGCGGCCCGCTGCGCGTCTGGCCGGTCGCCGTGCTGCGCGGCGCCGGCTTTCCGATCGCCGACCTCGTCGCGCTCGGCGACCCGGAGTACGCCGCGGCGGCCGACCCCGACGAGACGACCGTCGCCGAGGCCGAGGCACGCCAGCACCGGCGCCTGGCGGCCGTGGCGGCGCGGCCCGACCTGCAGACCGCGATCGCCTGGCAGAATCCCGCGGTGCTGCGCGACTCGATCCGCCCGCTGGCGCTATCGGCGGACGCGCGACGCAACCAGTCGCTGCGCCGCAAAGAACGCGTCCTCGCCCGCTACTGGGCGCGTTACTGCGCCAAGAACGACACCATCGGCTTCTTCGGGCCGGTGTGCTGGGTGCGGCTGCGCCCGGACGGGCCGTTCGCCACCGTCGAGACCGGCCCGGAACTGGTGAACGGGCGCGCCGTCCACCTGGAGCCGTGGGCGGTGGACGAGCTGGCCGCCGTCTTCTCCGCCGACCCGGCGGTGCGGCCCTGGCTGGCCCCCCGACCCAATCCCGCCACGTGCCTGCACGAGCGGCAGGTGCTGCGCACCGACGGGCCGCCGGTGCCGCTCTCGCCGGACGAGTGGCGGGTGCTGCGCCGCTGCGACGGCACCCGCACCGCCCGTGACCTGGCCGCCGAGCTGATCGCCGAGGACCCGGGCGCGTTCCCCCGCGCCGAGGCGGTCTACGGGCTGCTCGACGAGTTCGTGGCCGCCGGGCACATCCGCTGGGACATGGAGCCGCCCCTCGTGATGCGGCCGGAGAAGATGCTGCGCGCGGCCGTGACCGCCATCGGCGACCCGCGGGTGCGGGCCCGGCTCCACACGGCCATGGACGCGCTCGACGCCGGGGTCGCCGAGGTCGCCCGGGCGGAGACCGCCGACGAGCTGGACGGCGCGATGAGGGCCCTCGACGAGACGTTCACCGGGCTGACCGGCCAGGCCCCGAGCCGCAGGCCCGGCGAGACCTACGGCGGCCGCGGGCTCGTCCATCTGGACACGAGCCGGGACGCGCGGATCGACTTCGGTCCGGGGCTCCTCCGGCGGCTCGGGCCGCCGCTGTCCCTGCTCGCCTACAGCCTGCGCGGGTACACCGCCGAGCTCGCCACGCGCTACGGCGAGGTCTTCCTCCGCGCGTACGACATGATCCGGGCCTCCGGGCCCGGGCCGGTGCGGCTGGCGCACCTGCTCGGCCTGTGCGCCCACGAGGTCTACATCCCGGGCCATCGGCTGCTGGAGTCGATCGAGGACTCCTTCGCCAAGCGCTGGGACGATCTGCTGGACGTGGACCGGGACGCCGCCGAGGTGCGGCACACCTCCGCGGGACTGTGGCCGGCGGTGCGGGAGGCGTTCCATTCCGGCCCACCCGGCTGGATCCAGGCGTACCAGCACAGCGCCGACATCCAGCTCGCGGCGCCGGACCCGGCCGCGATCGTCCGGGGCGAGTGCCTGCTCGTCCTCGGCGAACTGCACGCCGCCTGGAACACCATCGAGGCGGGGGTCTTCGTCGACCGGCATCCCGACCCCGCCCGGCTGTCCCGGCTGCTGGCCGCGAGCCTGCCCGGCGAGCGGGTCGTGCTCGTGCCGGTCAAGCACTACCCCCGGGTGCTCGCCCGGACCATGCCGGCGATCCCCGACGAGCGGCAGTGGTGGCTCGCCATGACCCACTATCCTGGCGGCGACCCGGACCGCCGGGTCAACCTGGCCGAGCTGTGCGTCGAGCGGGCGCCGGACGGCCTGCGCTGCGCGACGCCGGACGGCCGCGCCGAGTTCCGGGTGATCGACGTGGTGGGCATGCTGCTGGCCGCCGACGTCATGGACGCGTTCAAGCTGCTGGGCCGCGACCGCCCGCACGTGCCCCGGATCCTCGTCGACGATCTCGTGGTCGCCCGGGAGTCCTGGTCGGTGCCGCTGGCGGACCTCGCCCTGCCCCCGGCCTCCGCCACCGAGTCGCGGGTCTTCCGGGCCGTACGCGCGCTCGCCGCCCGGCTGGGGCTGCCCCGCTTCGTCTTCGTCAAGCTGCCCGGCGAGCTCAAGCCGTTCTACCTCGACCTCACCAGCTCCGTGCAGGCCGCGACGCTGGTGACCGGGCTGCGCCGGGCCCGGCAGAGCGGGGATCTCACCGCCTGGGTGCGGTTCACCGAGATGCTTCCCGGCCCCGGCCAGGCGTGGCTGCCCGGCCCGGACGGCGAGCGCTACACGAGCGAGCTGCGGCTGCAACTGGTGGACCCCGGCACCCCCTGGTGAGGCGAGGGCGCGGTAATGCGGTGGCGGGCGACGGCTCGGGCGGCATAGCATCTGCCGCTTGTGGAGATTCGTGAGCTGACCCCCGACCACCTGGACGCGGTGCTCGACAACCGCACCCGCGCATTCGGCCCCCTCTCGGCGAGCGATGCCGAAGCCTGGCGTGTGATGGTCACGCCGATGCTGCCGGAGGGGCGCTACCTCGGCGCATTCGACGGGGCGAGGCTCATGGGCACCGCCCGGGTCAACCCCTACACCCAGTGGTGGCACGGACGGCCGGTCTCGATGGGCGGCGTCGCGAGCGTGACCGTGTCCCCGGAGGACCGGGGCCGCGGCGTGGGCGGCCGGCTCATGCACGCGGTCATCGACCGCGCCGCCGAGCTGGGGCACGCCGTCTCGGCGCTGTACCCGGCCACCACGCCGATCTACCGGAGCCTGGGCTGGGAGCACGCCGGCGCGCAGTACATCGCCACCCTGCCGGCCGAGGCGCTGCGCACGCTGCGCGGCGGCGCCGACGTCAAGCTGCGCCGGATGGGCCCCGACGACGCGCCCGAGGTCATCGCGGTGCTGAACCGGGTCTACGCCGCCACGCGGGCCAGCGGCCCGCTGGTCGCCGACGAGCGCACCTGGCGGGGCTGGCTGTCCGAGGAGGACGACTTCTGCTACCTGGCCGACGACGGCTACGTGACCTACCACTGGAGCGGGCGGGACATCCAGGTGGACAACCTCGTGGCCGGATCCGAGGCCACGGCGCGGGCCCTGTGGTCGCTCGTCGGCACCGCGTCCTCGATCGTCACGTCGGTCAGGGCGTGCGTCGAACCGTACGACCCGGTCCTGTGGCTGCTGCGGGAGCGGTCGAAGGACGAGGTCGCCCAGACCCGCTGGATGTTCCGCGTGATCGACCTTCCGGCCGCCGTCGCGGCGCGGGGCTACCCGGCCGGCGCCTCGATCGACGCCGTCGTCGAGGTCGAGGACCCGCAGCGCCCCGCCAACTCCGGGCTCTGGCGGCTGCGGGTCGAGGCAGGATCGGGGTCGGCCGCCCGGCTGCGTAGCGCGGCCCAGCCCGCCGCTCCGCGGTTCACGATCGGGGGCCTGTCCGCGCTGTTCGCCGGGGTCCCGACGGCCACGCTCCGCCGCACCGGCCGGCTCTGCGGCGGTTCGCCCGATTCCGACGCCGCGCTCGACACCGCCTTCAACTGCGATCCGTACATGATCGACTACTTCTGATCCGCGCGCCGGGCCGATGATCGGGGTAGAGTTCGACGCCGAACACGTGTTCGGCGGTGATGCGAGGAGGCGGCGGGCGTGCGGTTGTCTGCGCTGCGGGTGCTCGGTGTGGACCCCGGGCTCACCAGATGCGGCCTCGGCGCCGTCGAGGGTCGCCCCGGCGCGCCGCTGAGTCTCGTGGCCGTGGGCGTGGTGCGCACTCCCCCCGACGACGACATCGGGCCGCGCCTCGTCGCGATCGAGGCCGGGATCGAGCGGTGGCTCGACGAGGTCCGGCCCGACGCCGTGGCGGTGGAGCGGGTGTTCGCCCAGCACAACGTGCGGACCGTGATGGGGACGGCGCAGGCGGCGGCGGTGGCGATCGTCTGCGCGGCCCGGCGGGGCCTGCCGGTCGCCCTGCACACCCCGAGCGAGGTCAAGGCGGCGATCACCGGCAACGGCAACGCCGACAAGAAGCAGGTCGGCGCGATGGTCACCCGGCTGCTGCGGCTCGACGCCATGCCCCGGCCGGCCGACGCCGCCGACGCGCTCGCGCTGGCGATCTGTCACGTCTGGCGGGGCGGGGTGCAGAACCGCCTGACCGAGGCGCTCGCCCAGGCGCGCTCTGGTAGGACTGTGCAACCTGGGACCGGGCAATCTGGAGCCGGGCAACTTGGAGCCGGGCGACCTGGGGCCGGGAGATCGAGGGGAGCACAGCGATGATCGCATCCGTGGCGGGACCGGTGGCGTCGATCGGGCCGGACCACGCGGTGATCGAGGTGGGCGGTGTCGGCGTGCTCGTGCACTGCACCCCGGGGACGCTGGCCGGTCTGCGCGCCGGCGAGCCGGTCCGGCTGTCCACCACGCTGGTCGTACGCGAGGATTCGCTCACCTTGTACGGCTTCGCCACTGACGACGAGCGGAGGGTCTTCGAGCTGCTGCAGACCGCGAGCGGCGTCGGGCCGCGGCTCGCCCTGGCCATGCTCGCGGTGCACACCCCCGACGCGCTACGGGTGGCGGTGGCGAGCGCCGACCTCAAGGCGCTGACCATGGTGCCGGGCATCGGGCAGAAGGGGGCGCAGCGCATCGTGCTCGAACTCAAGGGCAAACTCGGCGCTCCCGACGGGGTGGTGCCCGCCGCCGCCGGCGCCCGCGTCGGGGCCGGCGCCGCCGCCTGGCGGGAGCAGGTCCACTCGGGGCTGGTCGGGCTCGGCTACCCGGCCAGGGACGCAGACGAGGCGCTGGCCGTCGTGGCGCCCGAGGCCGAGGCCGCCACGGCCGCCGGGCGCGCACCCGACGTCGCCGCGCTGCTCAAGTCCGCCCTCCGTGCCCTGAGCGTCAGGTGAGGCGCCGATGAGCATCGAGCGGGATCTCGTGTCGCCGGAGCCCGAGGGCGACGAGCGGATGATCGAGGCGGCGCTGCGGCCCAAGCGCCTCGACGAGTTCATCGGGCAGGGCCGGGTGCGCGAGCAGCTGTCGCTGGTGCTGGAGAGCGCGCTGCGCCGCGACCGGCCGCCGGACCACGTGCTGATGAGCGGGGGGCCCGGGCTCGGGAAGACCACCCTCGCCATGATCATCGCGGCCGAGCTCGGGGCGCCGCTGCGGATGACCTCGGGACCGGCGCTGGAGCGCGCCGGCGACCTCGCCGCCATCCTCTCGACGTTGTCGGAGGGCGAGGTGCTGTTCGTCGACGAGATCCACCGCATGGCCCGGCCGGCCGAGGAGATGCTCTATCTCGCGATGGAGGACTTCCGGGTCGACATCGTCGTCGGCAAGGGCCCGGGGGCGACCTCGATCCCGCTGGACATCGCGCCGTTCACGCTGGTCGGGGCGACGACCCGGGCCGGTCTGCTGCCCGCGCCGCTGCGCGACCGGTTCGGCTTCACCGCGCACATGGACTTCTACGAGGTGGCCGAGCTCGAACGGGTGCTGCACCGCTCCGCCCGGCTGCTGTCCGTCGAGCTGCCCCCGGAAAGCGCGCACGAGATCGCGCGCCGGTCGCGCGGCACGCCCCGGATCGCCAACCGGCTGCTGCGGCGGGTGCGCGACTTCGCCGAGGTGCGGGCGGAAGGCGTGATCACACGGGATGTCGCCGCGGCCGCGCTCAACCTGTACGAGGTGGACGCGGAGGGCCTCGACCGGCTCGACCGCGCGGTGCTCGACGCGCTGCTGCGCAAGTTCGGCGGCGGCCCGGTGGGGCTGTCCACGCTGGCCGTCGCGGTGGGGGAGGAGCCCGAGACCGTGGAGGTCGTCGCCGAACCCTTCCTCGTCCGGCAGGGCCTGCTGGCCCGCACGCCGAGAGGCCGGGTGGCCACCGCGTCCGCCTGGGCGCATCTCGGCCTGACTCCGCCTCCTGACGCCTTCGGCGCCGGCGCGATCCCGGGACTGCTCGGCGAAGGCTGAGCCGTACGGGTGCCAAACCACGCATCCGGGGAACGAAAAAGGGACGGCGTACGCCCAGACTCGCGAAGCGACACCGGGTTGGGATCACAGAACGATTGCAAACCGCCCGAAAGCGGAACTTTCCCGTGTGCCGGATCGTGAGTTCGTTGCCGGGCTTTGAGCGGCTCGAATACACTGCGTGGCTTGACTGGCCGCTTACGCCGACGCCGTCGGCGTATCGCCGGCCGCGCGTAACGCGCTCAGAACCTCCGGCGTCATGCCGGCTCTATCACCTAATGGAAGGGTGGCCCCCGTGGATAGCGGCTCGCTTGGGACGTTCTTGCCACTGATCTTGCTGGTAGTGGTCTTCTACTTCCTGCTGATCCGCCCGCAGCGCAAGCGGCAGCAGGAGATGGTCCGGATGCAGAACTCGCTCGCGCCCGGTGCCCAGGTCATGACCACCACCGGTCTGTTCGGCACCGTCGTCCGGCTCGAGGAGGAGGATGTCGTCCTGGAAGTGGCGCCGGGCGTGGAGACCCGCTGGGTCAAGGCGGCGATCGGCCGGGTCGTCACTCCGGTCGAGGAGGCGCGACAGGACGGCGCCACCGATTCGACGGCCGACATCACCGACACGGGGAAGGATGACAATACGAGCAGTAACCAGTCCTGAGTACGCTGATCTCAGACCCTTTGACGGAAAGAACTGACCACCAGTGGCCCCACCGACAAGTAGCCAGAGCAAGCCGGGACGAACACTCCTGGCGCTGCTGGCGCTCATTCTCGCCATGGGGGCGACGGTCGCGCTTCAGAAGGCGTTCGTCCCCAAGTTCGGCCTCGACCTAGCGGGCGGCACCACGGTGACGCTCACGCCGGTCACCCTGGACGGGAAGGCTCCCCCGCCGGAGTCCCTCGATCGGGCCGTGAACATCATTCGCGCCAGGGTGAACGGCACCGGCATCTCCGACGCCGAGGTCGCCAAGGCCAACGACAACATCGTGATCCAGATCCCGGGGGTGGGTCAGTCCGAGGCGCTGAAGCTCGTCTCGACCACCGCCGAACTGCGGATGCGCCAGGTGCTCGCGGTGGCCCCGGCGAAGATGCAGCCACAGCAGATGCCCATAGAGGCGCCGACGCCCGACCCGGGCAAGAGCCCGAGCACGATGCCGAGCGCCGTACGCACACCGAGTGGGGCCCCGAGCGGCGGTCCGGGCGCCGCCGCGACCACGACGCCGGCGGGACGCGCGCTGTCCTCGGCGCTGCTGGCCGCGCCCACCCCGTCTCCCGCCACCAGAACCGGGCACAGAAGCGGCGCCAAGACGGGAGCGAAGAGCGGCGCGAGGAGCGGAGCCGGTTCCGACAGCGGATCGGAGGGCGGATCAGCGGACGGTGCGGGGGCCGGGACGTCGCCCTCACCGACGCCCAGCCCCCAACCGAACGACGACGACCCTCTGGCCGGACAGGACACCAGCGGCATCGATCCCGCCCTGCTGACGGAGTTCCGTGAGATCGACTGCACCGCCAAGAACCGCGGCCAGGGCGCGCAGGACGACCCGAGCAAGCAGATCGTGGCCTGCAGCGACGACGGCACGGCGCGATACATCCTCGACAAGGCCGCGGTGCAGGGCACCGAAATCAGCGGGGCCTCGGCCGGCACCGACCCGACCACCGGCGAGTGGATCGTCCAGGTCAACTTCAAATCCAAGGGCGCCACACTCTTCGCCGACATCACCCGGCGGATCACCAGCCTCCCGGCGCCGCGCAACCAGCTCGCGAACGTGCTCGACGGCGTCGTCATCGTCGCGCCGACGATCGAGGAGGCCATCCCGGGCGGCAGCGCCCGCATCTCCGGCAGCTTCAACCAGGTCAGCGCCACCGAGCTGGCCGACCAGCTCAAGTACGGCGCGCTGCCGCTGAAGTTCAAGCAGGGGTCGGTGGAGTCCGTCTCCTCGACGCTGGGCCAGGACCAGCTGCGCGGCGGCCTGATCTCGGGCGCGCTGGGCCTGCTCGTGGTCGTGTTCTACCTGCTGCTCTACTACCGGGGCCTCGGCCTGATCGGTATGGCCAGCCTCGGCTGCGCGACGATCGTCACCTATCTGACCGTGGCGGTCCTCAGCCACAACGCCGGCTTCCGGCTCTCGCTGCCCCACATCATCGGTCTGGTGGTGTCGATCGGCATCACCGCGGACTCGTTCATCGTCTACTTCGAGCGCGTCCGTGACGAGATCAAGGAAGGCCACCGCACGCTGCGTTCCGCCGTGGAGGTCGCCTGGCGGCGGGCCCGGCGGACGATCCTGGTGGCCGACGCCGTCATGTTCATCGCCGCCGTGGTGCTGTACTTCCTCGCGGTGGGCGGTGTGGCCGGCTTCGCGTTCGCGATGGGCCTGACCACGCTGATCGACATCGTGGTGGTGTTCCTGTTCACCAAGCCGTTGATGACACTCGCGGCGCGCCTGCGGTTCTTCGCCAAGGGCCATCGGTTGTCCGGACTCGACGAGGGGCGCATGGGTCGCACCAGCCCCGCCGAGCAGACCCTGCAGGAGGCGTGATGCCGGGAGTGATCAGCCGCCTCTACCGCGGCGACATCGACATCGACTTCGTCGGCAAGCGCAGGCTCTGGTACGGCCTGTCGGCGGTCCTGATGGTCGTCTCCATCCTCGGCATCGTGATCCACGGGCTCACCCTCGGCGTGGAGTTCAAGGGCGGATCGGTCATCGACTTCGCCCGCACGCCGGGGTCCAGCCTGGAGCAGGTGCGCGAGAGCGTACGGGACATCGTCGGGCACGACCCGATCGTGCAGCAGGCGGGCCCCAACTGGCGGATCACCACCCAGAGCCTCGACGGCACTGAGGTGTCCGCGGTCCAGAAGGCCGTCACACAGCGGTTCGGCGTGCCGCAGGAGCAGGTGAGCACGCAGGTCATCGGCGCGAGCTGGGGCGGCGAGGTGTCCCAGAAGGCGTGGATTGGCCTGGCGGTCTTCATGATCGCGATCATGCTCTATCTGTCCGTGGCCTTCGAATGGCGGATGGCGCTGGCGGCCATCGTGGCGCTCGTCCACGACCTGGTCATCACCGCGGGCGTCTACGCCTGGACGGGCTTCGAGGTCACCCCGGCGACCATGCTCGGCTTCCTCACGATCCTCGGTTATTCGCTGTACGACGCCGTCGTCGTCTTCGACATGATCAAGGAAGTGACCGCGAAGCTCGGCACGAGCGCCAAGATGACCTACACGCAGGCGGCGAACGACGCGCTGAGCCACACGCTGATCCGGTCGCTGAACACCTCGCTGACCGCGATCCTGCCGGTGGCGGCCATCCTGTTCGTCGGCACCACGCTGCTCGGCGCCGGCACGCTGAAGGACCTGTCGCTGGCGCTGTTCGTCGGCATGGTCGTCGGCACCTACTCGTCCCTGTGCGTGGCCACGCCGATCCTGGTGACGCTCAAGGAACGCGAGCCCAAGTGGCGGGCCCTGGCCAAGCGGGTGGCCGCCAGGCAGGCCTCCGCGGCCAAGGCGGCGGCCGCGGCGGTCCGTGACGACCGTACGGCCACGGCGGCCGTCGCGGCGCCCCAGAACGTCACGATCACCGACACCAAGCGCAAGAAGCGCTGACCCTCCCGGGGGAGCGTTCGTGCGCCCCGCGGCCCGGACGGGGTCGCGGGGCGCACGCGCACGTGCCCTAATGTTGGCGTCGTGACAGATTGGACGGCGCTCATCAGAGATGTTCCCGACTATCCGAAGCCGGGCATCCTCTTCAAGGACATCACCCCGCTGCTGGCCGACCACGCGGCGTTCACCAAGGTCGTGGACGAGCTCGCGGACGGTCTGGCCTTCGACAAGGTGGTGGGGATCGAGGCGCGGGGGTTCATCCTCGCCGCGCCGGTGGCCTACCGCAGCGGCGCCGGTTTCGTCCCGGTGCGCAAGAAGGGCAAGCTCCCCGCCGACACGTTGGAGGCGTCCTACCAGCTCGAGTACGGCTCGGCCGTGATCGAGGTGCACGCCGACGCGTTCACCCCGGGCGAGCGGGTCCTGATCGTCGACGACGTGCTGGCCACCGGTGGCACGGCGGCCGCGACGGTGGAGCTGGTCAGGCGGGCGGGGGCGCGGATCGTCGCCGTGTCGTTCCTGATGGAGCTGTCCTTCCTCGCGGGCAGGGACCGGCTGCCCGGGCTGGACGTCCGTACGCTGGTCAGCGTCTGAGCGCGGAGGCGGCACGGATACACTGAGGAATCTGGACTCGACGTGAGGAGTCTGTGTGCCTCGTGATGTGGTCGTGCCCGACGGCGCGAGGGCTGAGCGCGACGCGGTCCCGCGCGACGCCGCCGAGTCCGCTGCCCCAGACCCTGTCGCCGCCGTGCCCGCCGCCGGTGCGGAGCCCCCGGCCGAGCCGGAGACGGCGTGGACGCAGAGCCCGGGGCGCGACCCGGCCCGGGAGGAGAGACCGGCGCCGGCCGCGCGACGCAGGCTCGCCCGGTTCGGTGGGCAGTGGGGGGCGGTGAATCCGGTGCTCGAGCCGCTCTTCAAGACGGTCCGCGCGACCCATCCCAAGGCCGACCTGCGCCTCATCGAACGCGCCTACGACATCGCCGCCTACCACCACCGTGATCAGAAGCGCAAGAGCGGCGACCCGTACATCACGCATCCGCTCGCCGTGGCGACGATCCTCGCCGAGCTGGGCACCGACGACGAGACGCTGTGCGCGGCGCTGCTGCACGACACGGTGGAGGACACCGCCTACAGCCTCGACGAGTTACGAGCCGATTTCGGCGAGAACATCGCGCTGCTCGTCGACGGCGTCACCAAGCTCGACAAGGTGAAGTTCGGCGACGCGGCGCAGGCCGAGACCGTGCGCAAGATGGTCGTCGCGATGTCGCGCGACATCCGGGTGCTGGTCATCAAGCTCGCCGACCGGCTGCACAACATGCGCACGATGCGCTACATGCCCGAGCACAAGCGGCAGCAGAAGTCCCGGGAGACGCTGGAGATCTTCGCGCCGCTCGCCCACCGGCTCGGCATGAACACCATCAAGTGGGAGCTGGAGGACCTCGCGTTCGCCATGCTCTACCCCAAGCGGTACGACGAGATCGCCCGGATGGTGTCCGAGCGCGCGCCGCGGCGCGACCTGTTCCTGCAGGATGTCATCGAGAAGGTGTCCGACGACCTGCGCGAGGCCAAGATCAAGGCGACCGTGCGTGGCCGGCCCAAGCACTACTACTCGATCTACCAGAAGATGATCGCGAAGGGGCTCGCCTTCGACGACATCTACGACCTGGTGGGCATCCGCATCCTGGTCGACACGGTCCGGGACTGCTATGCCGTGCTCGGAACGATCCACGCGCAGTGGCGGCCCGTGCCGGGGCGGTTCAAGGACTACATCGCCATGCCCAAGTTCAACATGTACCAGTCGCTGCACACGACGGTCATGGGCCCCGAGGGCAAGCCGATCGAGCTGCAGATCCGCACCCACGCCATGCACAACCGGGCCGAGTACGGCGTGGCCGCGCACTGGAAGTACAAGGAGGAGATGGCGGCCTCGGGTCCGGCCAAGGTCAAGCAGGTCAACGACATGGCCTGGCTGCGGCAGCTCCTCGACTGGCAGAAGGAGACCGCCGACCCGGGGGAGTTCCTGGAGTCGCTGCGGTTCGACCTGTCGGTCTCGGAGGTGTTCGTCTTCACCCCGCGCGGCCAGGTGATCTCGCTGCCGGAGGGCGCCACCCCGGTCGACTTCGCGTACGCGGTGCACACCGAGGTGGGCCACCGCTGCATCGGGGCCAGGGTGAACGGCCGGCTGGTCCCGCTGGAATCCCGCCTCGGCAACGGCGACACCGTTGAAATTTTCACGTCGAAGTCGCAGGACGCCGGGCCGTCCCGCGACTGGCTGAAGTTCGTCAAGAGCGGCCGGGCCCGCAACAAGATCCGTCAGTGGTTCTCCAAGGAGCGCCGCGAGACCGCGATCGAGGCGGGCAAGGAGGCCATCGGCCGGGCGATGCGCAAGCAGGGCCTGCCGCTCCAGCGGCTGATGTCGGGAGAGGCGCTGCTGGCGCTGGCCCGGGATCTGCGCTACCCCGATGTGTCGGCGCTGTACGCCGCGGTGGGGGAGGGCCATGTGGGGGCCCAGTCCGTCGTCGAGAAGCTCGTACAGGCCGTGGGCGGCGTCGAGGGGGCAGAGGAGGACATCGCCGAGGTCGCGCTCCCCACGAGGCTCACAGGGCGCGCCGGGGCCCATGCCAACGCCGGCGTCATCGTGGCCGGCGACCCGGACGTGTGGGTACGGCTGTCGCGGTGCTGCACCCCGGTTCCCGGCGACGAGATCATCGGTTTCGTCACCCGCGGGCACGGGGTCTCGGTGCACCGGACCAACTGTCCGAACGTCGCCCAACTGCACGCGCAGCCCGACCGTCTGGTGGAGGTGTCCTGGTCGCCGGGAGGCGACTCGGTCTTCCTCGTCGCGATCCAGGTGGAGGCGCTGGACCGGCCCCGGCTGCTGTCGGACGTCACCCGGACGCTGTCCGACCACCACGTGAACATCCTGTCCGCGTCGGTGGCGACCAGCCGGGACCGGGTGGCCATCAGCAAGTTCACCTTCGAGATGGGCGACCCCAAGCATCTGGGCCACGTGCTCAAGGCCGTACGCGGCGTACACGGCGTCTACGACGTCTACCGCGTCACCAACTGATCGCCCCCCCAGGGCGTGATCTTGCGGTTTCTCGCACGGATGGCCGGTTACCTGCCCTGATGCAATTCGTGATCTTGCAGAAACTTGCTCCGATGCGGCTTCACCTGCGAGAACGCCTGTCGTGATCTTGCAATTGCAAGATCACGACAGGCGTTCTCGCTGGTCAACGACCCTAGATGCGAGTTTCTGCAAGATCACGCACTGGGAGCGCGCAGGTCAGCCACCCTCCGTGCGAGAAACCGCAAGATCACGGGGGGTGGGTGGGCGGTCAGGGCTAGGAGAACTCGGCGAGCGTGCGCTCGGCCTCCAGCAGCCAGGAGCGGCGGGCGGCCAGGGACTCCTCGGTCTCCTTGGCCTCCTTGTCCCGCCCGGCCGCCTGGGCCTTCGCGAGCCGCGTCTCAAGCTGGTCGATGGACCTGCGCAGCTGGTTGACGGTGTCCTGGGCGCGAGCCCTGGCCTCGGGGTTGGTGCGCTTCCATTCCTGCTCCTCGGCCCGGCGGACGGCGTCGTCGACCTTGCGCAGGCCGCCCTCCAGCCGGTCGCGCATGTCGCGCGGCACCGGACCGGCGGCCTCCCAGCGCTCCAGGATGCCGCGCAGCGCGGCCCTGGCGGAACGGGCGTCGGCGACCGGCAGCAGGCGCTCGGCCTCGGCCAGCAGCCCCTCCTTGACCTCGGCGTTGGCCGCGAACGAGGCGTCCCGCTCGGCGTACACCGCCGACCGGGCCTGGAAGAACTGGTCCTGGGCGCCCTTGAAGCGGGCCCACAGCTCGTCCTCGACCTCACGAGACGCCCGCCCGGCGGCCTTCCACTGCCGCATCAGCTCGCGGTAGGCCGCCGCCGTGCCGGTCCAGTCTGTCGAGGCCGCCAGCGCCTCGGCCTCGCCCACGATCCGCTCCTTGGCCGTGCGCACCGCGTCGCGCTGCTCGTCCAGCGAGGAGAAGTAGGCCTTGCGCCGCTTCGCGAACGCCGTACGCGCCGCGGACATGCGCTTCCACAGCGCCGCCTCGGTGGCACGGTCGATCCGCTCGGCCGCCTTCCACTCCTCGACGAGCTGACGCAGCCGCTCCCCGCCGGACTTCCAGTGGGTCGCCTCCTCGGCGATCCGCTCGGCCTCGGCGACGATCCGCTCCTTGGTCTCCCGCGCCTGGGCGCGGGCCTGCTCGCGCGCGGCCCGCAGCTCCTCGCGACGCCGGCCGACCAGCTCGCTCAGCGCCGTCAGGCGCGTCTCCAGGGATGCCAGGTCCCCGACGGCGTTCGCCCCGGCCACCGCCTCCCGCAGTTTGGCGATGCTCGCCTCGGCCTGGGCCGGTGCCAGGTCGGTCTCGCGCACCCGCTGCTCGAGAAGCTGGACCTGTCCGGCCAGCTCCTCGAACTTGCGGTGGAAGTAGGCCAACGCCTCCTCCGGCTCACCGGCCTGCCAGGACCCGACGGCCCGTTCTCCCTCAGCCGTACGCACGTAGACGGTGCCGTCATCGTCTACCCGGCCCCACGGGTCGGTGCTCACCGTGTCCTCCCGCACTTGAATCAGCCTCCAGGGCCCGATATCCCCTTGGTGTAGTAATTACGTCAGCTCTTGCCGGTGATTGTCACGTCTTTGATTTGGACGGTCTGCTTGGGGGCGCCCGTACCGTCGCCGGGCCCGCCGGCGAGGACGCCCTTCTTGGCCACCTTGTCCACGATTTCGAGTCCTTTGGTCACCGTACCGAAGGGTGTGTAGCTCGGGGGCAGCGTGGTGTCCCCGAACACGATGAAGAACTGGCTGCCGTTGGTGTTGGGGCCGCTGTTGGCCATGGCGAGCACCCCCCGCGTGTACTTGGCGCCCGCCAGGTTCTCGTCGGCGAACCGGTAGCCGGGGCCGCCCTGGCCGTCGGTCGGGTTCTTGCCGTCGGCCTTGGCCAGCGGGTCGCCGCACTGCAGGATCGGGAAGTCCGTGCCCATCCGGTGACACTTGGTGTCGTCGAAGTAGTCCTTCGACGCCAGATACCGGAAGGAGTTGACCGTGCAGGGCGCCTTCTCGGTCTCCAGCTTGACGTCGATGGCGCCGAGATTGGTCGTGATCCGCATCGTCGCCGGCGCGGTGCTGACCTTCGACGGCGGCATGCCGACGTCCTTCACCTGACCGCTGCCCTCGGCGGCGACGTAGCCGCACAGGCCGGTCGCCGGGTCGTACGGCTTGGGCTCCTCGACCGCGGCCGCCGGGCTCTGCTTCGGCGCGGGGTCATCGTGGTCGATCAGCGTCGCGGCGGCCACGACGCCGCCCACCACGACCACGACCGCGGTGCTGGTGCCGATGACGGCGTTGCGCCGGGCCCTGCGCTGCCGTTCGGCCCGTACCTTCATCTGCCGCTCGTAGTGCTCCCTGGCGAGCTGCCTGCGCCGGTCCTTGCCGGTGGCCACTTCGACCTCCCTGTTTCCCATTGTCGTGAGCTCGGTGCCGCCTCGCCGGAGCCGCCATGGTTGTATAGCATCCGGCTCGACTGCTCCAAGAATGACTATTGAGGTGGGCGAATCGTATCGGCTGACGGGCGTTGGTTCGCAGCCTGCCGACCCGCACCGGTACCCTTCGGTTACATTCGCTCGCGTAATCCTTGATACATCCTCACGAGACGCAGAGGCCGCTTCCGTGCTCGTCGCCGGGTTTCCCGCAGGGTCGTTCCAGACCAACTGCTACGTCGTCGCTCCCGCTCCGGGCGAGGAGTGCGTGATCGTCGATCCAGGTCAGGACGCCGTCGAGGGCGTCGACGACCTCCTGCGCGAGCATCGGCTGAAGCCCGTCGCGGTGCTGCTGACCCACGGTCACATCGACCATATGTGGTCCGTCGTGCCCGTGTGCGGCGCCCGTGACGTCCCCGCCTGGATCCACCCCGACGATCGCGAACTGCTGTCGGATCCGGCCAAGGGGTTCCCGGGCCCGGCACGGCAGATGTTCGGGGGGCTGGAGTTCGGCGAGCCCGACGACGTCAGGGAGCTGTCGGACGGGGCGGTGCTCGAGCTCGCCGGTCTGGAGCTCACGGTCGACCATCGGCCCGGCCATACCAGGGGGTCGGTGACGTTCCGGACGCCCGTACGGGACTCGCAGGGGCGTGACACCCACGTCCTGTTCTCGGGCGACCTGCTGTTCGCCGGCTCCATCGGCAGAACCGACCTCCCGGGCGGGGACCACGCCGTGATGCTCCGCAGTCTCGCGAAGACGATGACGCTGCCGGACGACACCGTGGTCCTGCCCGGTCACGGACCACAGACGACCATTGGGCGCGAGCGCGCGACCAACCCCTTCCTCGGGAACGTCGCGGCAGGCCCTAGCAGGGGATTGTGATGACTTTTCAAGCGCCAAAGGGCACCTTCGACTGGATGCCGCCGCGTTCTGAGACCGTGCTCGCCGTGCGCGACGCGCTGGCCGCGCCCGCCCGCCGCGCGGGGTACGGATACGTCGAGACGCCCGCGTTCGAGGACACCGGGCTGTTCTCGCGCGGTGTCGGCGAGTCGACCGACATCGTCACCAAGGAGATGTACACGTTCACCAGCAGGGGCGGCCAGTCGCTGACGCTGCGCCCCGAGGGCACGGCCAGCGTGGTGCGCGCCGTGATCGAGCACGGCCTGTACGGCGGACCGCTGCCGATCAAGCTCTGGTACTCGGGCAGCTTCTTCCGCTACGAGCGCGCGCAGGCGGGCCGCTACCGCCACTTCTCCCAGGTCGGCGCTGAGGCGCTGGGAGCCGAGGACCCGGCGCTCGACGCCGAGCTGATCGTGCTGGCCATGGACGGCTACGCCTCGCTCGGCCTGCGCCGCGTGCGCCTGCTGCTGAACTCGCTGGGCTGCAAGGAGTGCCGTCCCGCCTACCGCGCCGCGCTGCAGGACTTCCTGCGCGCGCTCGACCTCGACGAGGCGACCCGGCAGCGAATCGAGATCAATCCGTTGCGTGTGCTCGACGACAAGCGCCCGGAGGTGCGCGCGCAGCTCGCCGATGCGCCGCTGGTGACCGATCACCTCTGCGGGGCCTGCAAGGCCTACCACGAGGAGGTCCGCGGTCTGCTGACCGCGGCCGGCGTGCCGTACGAGGACGATCCCCGGCTGGTCCGCGGCCTCGACTACTACACCCGGACGACCTTCGAGTTCGTCCACGACGGGCTCGGCGCCCAGTCGGCGGTCGGCGGCGGCGGCCGCTACGACGGGCTGAGCGAGATGATCGGCGGCCCGCAGCTGCCCGGCGTCGGCTGGGCGCTCGGGGTGGACCGCACCGTGCTCGCGCTCGAGGCGGAGGGGCTGCTCGCCGAGCGGGCCGGCCGCGTCGACGTGTTCGCCGTGCCGCTCGGCGAGGAGGCCAGGCGGCGGATCTTCCCGCTGGTCGCGGCCCTGCGCCGGGCCGGTCTCGCCGTCGACATGTCCTTCGGCGGCCGCGGCGTCAAGGGCGCCATGAAGGCCGCCGACCGCAGCGGCGCCCGCTACGCCGTCATCCTCGGCGACCGCGACATCGAGGCGGGAGCCGTACAAGTGAAGGACCTGACCACAGCCGACCAGACCGCGGTGCCGTTCGCCGAGGTCGTCGACGTCCTGAAGGGAAGACTCTCGTGATCCGCACCCACGAAGCAGGGACGCTTCGTAAGGAGGATGCCGGCCGGCGGGTGACGCTGGCCGGATGGGTGGCGCGCCGGCGCGACCACGGCGGCGTCGTGTTCATCGACCTGCGCGACGCCTCCGGCTCGGCGCAGGTGGTCTTCCGCGAGGAGGATCACGCCCACGACCTGCGCTCCGAGTACTGCGTGAAGGTGACCGGCGAGGTACGGCTCCGCCCGGCGGGCAACGAGAACCCCGACCTGCCCACCGGCGACGTCGAGGTCGTCGCCACCGAGGTGGAGGTGCTGAGCGAGTCGGCTCCGCTGCCGTTCCCGATCGAGGGCACGACCGGCGTGTCGGAGGAGGCGCGGCTGAAGTACCGCTACCTCGACATCCGGCGGCAGCGGATCGCCGACGCGCTGAAGATCCGCTCCCAGGCCACCTACCTCGCCCACGAGGTCATGCGCGAGCGCGGCTTCGTGTACGTCGAGACGCCCAGCCTGACCCGCTCAACCCCCGAGGGCGCGCGCGACTTCCTGGTGCCCGTACGGCTCCAGCCGGGCAACTGGTACGCCCTGCCGCAGTCGCCGCAGCTGTTCAAGCAGCTCCTCATGGTCTCCGGCCTGGAGCGCTACTACCAGCTCGCCCGCTGCTTCCGCGACGAGGACCTGCGCGCCGACCGGCAGCCCGAGTTCACCCAGATCGACATCGAGATGTCCTTCGTCGACCAGGACGACGTGATCGAGCTGGGCGAGGCGCTGATCGGGCGCATCTGGAAGGAGACCCTCGGCTACGAGCTGCCCACGCCGCTGCCCAGGATCTCCTACGCCGAGGCGATGTCGAGGTACGGCTCGGACAAGCCGGACCTGCGTTTCGGGGTCGAGCTGACCGACCTGACGGAGTATTTCGCCGACACCTCCTTCCGGGTGTTCCAGCAGCCGTACGTGGGCGCGGTCGTCATGCCCGGCGGCGCCGCGCAGTCCCGCAGGGAGCTGGACGGCTGGCAGGAGTGGGCCAAGTCGCGCGGCGCCCGCGGCCTGGCGTACGTGCTGGTGCAGGAGGACGGCCTCGGCGGCCCGGTGGCCAGGAACCTGTCCGAGGCGGAGCTCGGCGGGCTCGCCAAGGCGACGGGCGCGCAGCCCGGGGATGCGATCTTCTTCGCCGCCGGCCTGCCCGGTCCCTCGCGTGAGCTGCTGGGCGCGGCCCGGCTGGAGATCGGCCGCCGGTGCGGCCTGATCGACGAGTCCCAGTGGTCGTTCCTGTGGGTCGTCGACGCTCCGATGTTCGAGCCCGTCGTCGACGAGGTCGGCAGGCAGACCGGCTGGACCGCGGTGCACCACCCGTTCACCGGGCCGAAGCCCGAGTGGGCGGAGAACTTCCAGGACACCCCGGGCGAGGCCCTGGCGTACGCCTACGACATGGTCTGCAACGGCATGGAGATCGGCGGCGGCTCGATCCGTATCCACCGGGCCGAGATGCAGCAGCGGGTGTTCGACGTGCTCGGCATCTCCAAGGAGGAGGCGGAGAGCAAGTTCGGCTTCCTGCTGGAGGCGTTCAAGTACGGCCCGCCGCCGCACGGCGGCATCGCCTACGGCTGGGACCGGGTGTGCATGCTGCTGGCGGGCGGCGAGTCGATCCGTGACGTCATCGCGTTCCCGAAGACGGCCTCCGGCTTCGACCCGCTGACCGGGGCGCCCACGCCGATCACCGGCGAGCAGCGCAAGGAGGCCGGAGTGGACGCCAAGCCCAAGGCGGAGACCCCCGCACCGCCCCCCGCCCCAGGCGCGTGATCTTGCGAATTCACGCACCGGGGCCCGCTCATCTGGGCCTTCGCATGGCGTGATCTTGCAGAAACTCGCACTCGTGCGGCTCTACCAGGGAAAACAACGTTCGTGATCTTGCAGTTCGGATGCGACTACAAGATCACGAACGTTGGCGGCCCGGGTCACGTGGGTCGTATGCGAGTTTCTGCAAGATCGCGAATGGTGTTCGCGCAGTTCGGCGACCCTGTCTGCGAGAATTCGCAAGATCACCACGGGGGTGAGGGGGTCAGGAGATCGTGACGTCCTTGATCACGATGCGGGTCTTGGGGGCGTTGGAGCCGCCATCGTCGTTGGTGATGTCGCCGCCGTCGGGAAACACGATGACGCCGCCCTTGGCGATCTTGTCGACGATGTCGAGGCCCTTGCTCACCATGCCGAACGGCGTGTACGCCTGCGGGAGCTGAGCGTTCTCATCGGTGAACGAGATGGCGAACTGGCTGCCGTTGGAGTTGGCGTCCTCCCCGCCCTGGGCCATGAAGACGACGCCACGGACGTAGTGCGGGCCGAGGTTCTCGTCGTCGAACAGATAGCCGGGGCCGCCGGTGCCGTCGGTCGGGTTCTTGCCGTCGCCCTTGGCCTGGGGGTCGCCGCACTGCAGCAGCCCGACGCCGTTGGTCTCCAGCGTGGCCAGCCGGTGGCAGACGGTGTTGTCGAAGAAGTTCTTCTGGGCCAGGAACGCGAACGAGTTCACCGTGCACGGCGCGTCCCCGGTGGCCAGTTCGATCACGATGTCGCCGAGGTTCGTCTTCATCGTCATCTTGGATGCCTTGATGACCTTCGCGCTGAGCCTCTTCGGGGGGTAGCCGACGAACTTGGCCGGGCTGCCGCTGTCGTCCTTGCGGTACTGGCAGGTGATCTTCCGAAGGTCGGTGGGGCGCGCGGTCGGCGTCGGATCCGCTATCTCCGAGGGGATGGCGGAGGGGCCGGCGGACGGCGCGGCGCTCGGGCTCTCCTCTCCGGAGTTGGCGCCGGCGGCGTCGTTCGTGCCGCCGCACGCGGCCAGGCCGCCTATGAGCGCGAGCACGCTGAGGCCCACGCCGAGACCCAGGCCGACACGGGGGGTGGTAGTACGCTTGGCCGTGCGCGAAGCCGGCTGCTTCTGCCGATCAGTGTCGGTCACCGCTTTGCCTTCCCTTTTACCTTCTATGACGATTTCGAACCGTCACTCTAGTCGTGATCGCGTTCGCTTCGTGTAAAGCACTCTCATTGTGGGTATTACTACGCCTTTGCCGTAAAATACCTGCCTCCCCGCCCTGATCCGTCAACGAACCGATCCGCGGGCGAGCCGATCGCGGGTGAGCCGATCTGCGTGGGAGCCGGTCCGTCGGCGAACCTTCAGCGACCCGGGGGTGTATGGGGGATGAGGCGCCGGGACACTCCCGCCCCGGGCTCACGCGACCCCCGCACAGGAGCGACCTCGATGTTCGACCAGATCTTCGGTCTCCCCGCCCACCCCCTGATCGTCCACGTGGCGGTGGTGCTGACACCGCTGCTCGCGGTGCTGGTGATCGCATATGCCGCGCTGCCGCTGCTCCGCCTGTCGCGCCTGCGTCACCGGCTGGACTGGGCCGTCGTGCTGAGCGCCCTGGCCGCGCCGGTCGCCGTGTTCGCGGCCAGGGAGAGCGGTGAGGCGTTCGGGGACCGGCTGTTCCAGGGGAACATGCCCGCACCCGTCGTCGAGCACGAGAGCCTCGCCGGTCCCCTGACGCTGCTCACGGTGGGGCTCGCCGTGGCCGCCCTGCTGCTCGTCCGGTTCACCCGGCCCCGGCCAGAAGGCCCCGCGGCGGGCCCCGCCGTCGTGGCCGTCTCGGCCGTCGCCGTCGTGTTCGCCCTGGCCGTCGGCTACTACGTCGTACGGCTCGGGCACAGCGGAGCGACCGCGGTCTGGGGAGGCTAGGTCGTGTTGCAAAAGTCATGTCCTGCTACGCGCGGCCCAGATGGCGCTTCGCGGCGTCGGACTCGTCGCCCGTAGCCTCCGGCTACGAGCTCCTCCTCCGCCTTGCGATGCATCCATCTGGAGCCACGCTCGCGACGGACAGCACTTTTTCAACACTCCCTAGTGCCCCTTCCTGACGGTAGGGTCGGCGATGTGGAGAGCCTGTTCGATTCGGCGGCGGAGGAGGCACACCGCGGCCAGGAGCCGCTGGCGGTGCGGATGCGACCGCGCGGCCTGGACGAGGTGATCGGGCAGCGGCACCTGCTGGGCCCGGGCACCCCGCTGCGGCGGCTCGTCGAGAGCGACGCGCCGATGTCGCTGTTCCTGTGGGGGCCTCCGGGGACCGGCAAGACCACGCTCGCCTACGTGGTGTCGAACGTCACCAAGCGCAGGTTCGTGGAGATCTCCGCGGTGTCGGCCGGCGTGAAGGACGTGCGCGCCGCGATCGACCAGGCCCGCCGCGAGCTGGGCATGACGGGCAGGCAGACCGTGCTGTTCGTCGACGAGGTCCACAGGTTCAACAAGGCCCAGCAGGACGCGCTGCTGCCGGCGGTGGAGAACCGGTGGGTCACGTTCATCGGCGCGACCACGGAGAATCCGTATTTCTCGGTCATCTCCCCGCTGCTGTCCCGCTCGCTGCTGCTCACGCTGGAGTCGCTGACCGAAGACGACATCCGTCTCGTCCTGGAGCGCGCGGTCGTCGACCCACGTGGTCTGGACGGGCGGGTCACCCTGCGGCCCGACGCGCTCGACCAGCTCGTCCGGCTCGCCGGGGGCGACGCCCGGCGCTCGCTCACCTACCTGGAGGCCGCCGCGCTGCTCGCCGACGACGTCACGGTGGAGGTCGTGGAACGGGCGGTCGACAAGGCGGCCGTACGGTACGACCGCCAGGGCGATCAGCACTACGACGTGGTGAGCGCGTTCATCAAGAGCATGCGCGGATCGGACGCCGACGCCGCGCTGCACTACCTGGCCAGGATGGTGGAGGCGGGGGAGGACCCGCGGTTCATCGCCCGCCGGATCGTGATCTTCGCGTCGGAGGACGTCGGCATGGCCGACCCCACGTGCCTGCAGACCGCGGTCGCCGCCGCCCAGGCCGTGGACTTCATCGGCCTGCCCGAGGGCCGGATCAACCTCGCCCAGGCGGTCATCCACTGTGCGCTCGCGCCCAAGTCCAACGCGGTCGTGACGGCCATCGGGGCCGCCTGCGACGACGTACGGCGTGGCCTGCTCGGGCCGATCCCCGCCCACCTGCGCGACGCGCACTACCCCGGAGCGAAGAAGCTCGGCCACGGGAAGGGCTACCAGTACCCGCACGACTTCGAGCATGGCCTGGTGAGGCAGGACTACGTCCCCGAGGAGCTGCGGGAACGCCGCTACTACCGGCCGACCGCCCACGGGACCGAGGCGCGGTACGGTGAACGCTGGGCGAAGATCAGGTCCTTCCTCCGCGGGGAGTGATAAACCTCCCAAGTGTGCGGTGAGGATCGGCGGGCAGCGCGTTCGCGGTAGGGTCTGGTGCCCTGACCGACCTCGGCTGATCGAGGGAACAATTTAGGGAGATCGGCACATGCTGAGCGCGGGAGAGCTGGCGGGTCTGCTCGTCGCCGTCTTCTGGGCGATTCTGGTCTGCTTCATGGCCGTCATGCTGGTGAAGCTGACCAGGCTGCTGAACGAGACGACCAGGTCGGTGGCCGAGCTGAGCGACCGTCTGGCGCCGCTGCTCGACGACATGGGCCGTACGGTCTCCGAGGCCAACCGCAGGCTGGCCGACACCGAGGCCATCACCGACAACGTCCGCGCGGCCAGCGGCGACCTGGTGAAGATCACCGGCGTCGCCTCCGCGCTGTTCGCCACCCCGCTCATCAAGATCTCCGCGCTCGGGCACGGGCTGCGTGCCGCGATCGCGGCACGCCGCGCCGGTCCGGTGGCCGTACCGGCCCCTCGGCGAGGTGAGCGGTCGCCGGCCCGGAGGGGGCACGGGTGATCCGGCGCCTCTTCTACATGGCCCTGGGAGCGTGCCTGGCGGTCTGGGTCATGCGTAAGCTTCAGGCATTGCGGCCCGACCACGTCGCCCGGCGCGCGGCCGACCGCGCGGTCACGCTCGCCGGCGGGTTCAGGGAGTTCGCCGGGGAGGTACGACGGCACGCGGCGAGCAGGGAAAGCGAGTTGCGGGCCGAACTCGGGCTCGGCAGTGTTAACCGAATCAGCAGTGTTGACAGGAGCGGCGCCGTCGACGCAGGCGGCGCCCACGGATACGACGACGTAAAGGATGGCCGCTGAAATGGAGTCGGCAGAGATCGCCCGCCGCTTCCTGCGCTTCTTCGAGGAGCGCGGGCACACCGTCGTGCCCTCGGCCAGCCTGGTCGCCGAGGACCCGACGCTGCTCCTGGTCAACGCGGGCATGGTCCCGTTCAAGCCCTACTTCCTCGCGCAGCAGAAGCCGCCCTACCCGCGGGCGACCAGCGTGCAGAAGGTCGTGCGTACGCTCGACATCGACGAGGTCGGCAAGACGACGAGGCACGCCAGCTTCTTCCAGATGCTGGGCAACTTCTCCTTCGGCGACTACTTCAAGGAGCAGGCGATCCCGTTCGCCTGGGACCTGCTCACCCGGCCGGAGTCCGAGGGCGGCTTCGGCTTCGCCGAGGACCGGCTCTGGGCGACCGTCTACCTGGACGACGACGAGGCCCAGAGCATCTGGCACCGCGAGGTCGGCCTGCCGCTCGACCGCATCCAGCGGCGCGGCCTCGCCGACAACTACTGGCACATGGGCGTGCCCGGCCCCGGCGGCCCGTGCTCGGAGATCTACTACGACCGCGGTCCCGAGTACGGACGCGAGGGCGGCCCGATCGCCGACGAGAACCGCTACCTCGAGGTGTGGAACCTCGTCTTCATGCAGGAGCAGCTCGCCACCGTCCGCAGCAAGGTCGACTTCGACATCGCGGGCGAGCTGCCGGCCAAGAACATCGACACCGGCATGGGCCTGGAGCGCATGGCGGCGATCGTGCAGGGCGTCGACAACATCTACGAGATCGACACCACCTACAAGATCCTCGACCGCGCCGCCCAGCTCACCAGGTCCCGGTACGGCAGGGACAAGCGCGGCGACGTGTCGCTGCGGGTCGTGGCCGACCACATGCGGGCCGGCGTGATGCTCGTCGGCGACGGCGTGCTGCCGTCCAACGAGGGCCGCGGCTACGTGCTGCGTCGCATGCTCCGCCGCGCCATCCGCAACCTCCGCCTGCTCGGCGCGGGCGAGGAGCGGTACATGCACGAGCTGACCGCCGTGACCATCGACGCCCTGGGCGAGCAGTACCCCGAGCTCAAGGCGGACGCGGCGAACATCCACACGGTCATCGACGCCGAGGAGGCGTCCTTCCTCGGCACGCTCCGCACCGGCACCGCGATCTTCGAAGCGGCGGTGGAGGAGACCAAGCGCAAGGGCACGGCCACGCTCGGCGGAGACCAGGCGTTCCAGCTGCACGACACGTACGGCTTCCCGATCGACCTCACGCTGGAGATGGCGGCGGAGCAGGGCCTCCAGGTCGACGAGGAGGGTTTCCGCCGGCTCATGCAGGAGCAGCGGGACCGGGCCAAGGCCGACGCCGCGGCGAAGAAGACCGGCAACGCCGACATCTCGGTCTTCACGAACATTCTGGAGAAGTCCGGCCGGGTCGACTTCCTGGGCTACGACCACACCGTGGCCGAGGCCCGCGTCATCGGCCTGCTCGTCGACGGCCTCGCCGTACCGGCCGCCGGGGCGGGCACGACGCTCGAGGTGGTCCTCGACCGTACGCCGTTCTACGCCGAGGGCGGCGGCCAGCTCTCCGACCAGGGTGTGATCCGCACCGACGGCGCCGAGATCGAGATCAACGACGTCCAGTCGCCGCTCGCCGGTCTGATCGTGCACCGCGGCAAGGTGCGCGCCGGCGAGGTCCGCGTCGGCGACCAGGCACAGGCCGAGATCGACCTCGAGCGGCGGCGCGCGATCTCCCGCAGCCACACCGCGACCCACCTGGTCCACCGGGGCTTCCGCAACGCGCTCGGCGAGTCGGCCGCGCAGGCGGGGTCGGAGAACTCGCCGGGCCGCTTCCGGTTCGACTTCACCGCGGCCGGCGCCGTCCCGGCCAGCGTGCTGCGCGACGTCGAGGACGAGGTCAACGCCGTCCTGATCGACGACCTGAAGGTGAACGCCTTCTACACCAGCCAGGCGCAGGCCCGCGCGATGGGCGCGCTCGCGCTGTTCGGTGAGAAGTACGGCGACGAGGTCCGGGTCGTCGAGGTCGGCGACTACTCCCGTGAGCTGTGCGGCGGCACCCATGTCGCCACCTCCGGCCAGCTCGGGCTGGTCAAGGTGCTCGGCGAGGCGTCGATCGGCGCGGGCGTGCGCCGGGTCGAGGCGCTGGTCGGCCTCGACGCGTTCCGGTTCCTCGCCCGGGAGAGCGTGCTGGTCGCCCAGCTCAGCGAGCAGCTCAAGACCCGCCGCGAGGAGCTGCCCGAGCGGATCGAGGGCATCGTCACCCGGCTGCGCACCGCGGAGAAGGAGCTGGAGCGGCTGCGCTCGGCGCAGGTGCTCGCCGCCGCCGGCGAGCTGGCGGCCGACGCCCGCGACGTCCACGGGGTCTCGGTGGTCACGCACCGCGCGCCTGATGGCACCTCCCCGGACGACCTGCGTAAACTCGCTCTCGATGTGCGCGGGCGGTTCCCGGGCGACCGCGCCGCGGTCGTCGTCGTGTCCGGCATCCCCTCTGACCGGCCGGTCGTCGTGGCCGCGGTCAACGAGGCGGGACGCGAGCGCGGCCTGAAGGCCGGTCGGCTGGTCGGCGTCGCCGCCAAGACACTTGGGGGTGGCGGTGGCGGCAAGGACGACGTGGCGCAGGGCGGGGGAACCCGTCCGGAAGCGATCGACGACGCGCTGCGTGCGGTCGAGGAGGCCATCTCCTCGTCGGTCGGCTGACGGCGGTCGTGTCATGAGGCACGGCGTGCGGATCGGCGTGGACGTCGGCTCGGTCCGGATCGGGGTGGCACGCAGCGACCCGTCCGGCCTGCTGGCCACGCCGGTGGAGACCGTACGGCGCGGCCGGGGCGACCTGGACCGGATCGCGCAGATCGCGGCGGAGCACGAGGCGATCGAGGTCCTCGTGGGGCTGCCCACCTCGCTGTCGGGCCGGGAGAGCCACGCGGCCAAGGCCGCCCGGGAGTTCGCGACACGGCTCGCCGCCCGGCTCACCGCTTCCGTCGAGAAGGTGCCCGTCCGCCTGGTCGACGAGCGGCTGAGCACGGTCACCGCCCAGCGGGGGCTGCGCTCGAGCGGTGTGCGGTCCCGCGACCAGCGTGCGGTGATCGATCAGGCCGCCGCCGTCGTGCTGCTGCAGGCCGCTCTCGACGGCGAACGCGCCACGGGCAGGCCACCGGGCATCGCTCCCGGGGAGGAAGCGAGCGGCGGGACCGGCGCGTGAGACGCGGTCCGGTCATCGTGGCCGGGGGCGCCGTGCTGTTCACGGTGGCCGCCGTGTTCGGGGTGCGTTCGGTCCTGCGGACCACCCCCGAAGCCGGGGACTTCGCCGGCTCGGGCTCGGGCTCGGTCATCGTGGAGATCACCCCGGGCGCGAGCGCCGGTGAGATCGGCGAGACCCTGCGGCGCGCCGGCGTCGTGGCCAGCACCCAGTCGTTCGTGCAGGCGGTCGTGGCGCGATCCAAGGAGGGCAGCCTGCAGCCCGGGCGCTACCGCCTGCGCCGCGGGATGGCGGCCGCCTCGGCGCTCGAGCTCCTGCTGGCCCCCACGTCACGGGTGACGCGTACGGTCACCGTGCCCGAGGGGCTGCGCCTGTCGGAGGTGCTCGCGCTGCTGTCGGCCAAGTCGGGCATTCCCGCCGAGGAGTTCACCAAGGCCGTCGCCCGGCCCGACAGGCTGCGCCTTCCGCCGTACGCCAAGGGCGTGGTCGAGGGGTTCCTCTTCCCGGCGACCTACGAGCTCCATCCGGGCACGACCGCGCGCGGCCTGCTCGCCACCATGATCGACCGGTTCCGTCAGGCGGCCAGGGACGTCCGTCTGGAGCGGCTGGCCCCCGGGCATGGGCTGTCCCCGCTCCAGGCCGTGACCGTGGCCAGCATCGTGCAGGCCGAGGGCGGCCGGGACTCCGACTACCCCAAGATCGCACAAGTCGTGTACAACAGGCTGCGGCGGGGCGCGAAGCTGGAGATGGACAGCACCGTCAACTACGCGCTGCGCAGGCACACGTTGAAGGTCTCCGTGCAGGACACCAAGGTCGAGTCGCCGTACAACACCTACGCGCACCCGGGGCTGCCGCCCGCGCCGATCGGCAACCCGGGGGAGAGCGCCCTGCGGGCGGCCCTCCAACCTGCCAAGGGTGACTGGTACTGGTTCGTCACGACCGATCCACGACGCAAAATCACCAAATTCACTGACAAAGAGACGGAGTTCCGGAAATATCGGGAGGAGCTGAACAGGTACCTCGGGACCAACTAGGAAGTGCGAAACACGACCTAGGGAGTGTGAAGCACGACCCAGTGCTCTGACTGACAGGATTCGCCAAGGAGGAGCGGTGCCAGGCGGCGTATCGCGAGGCCGGCGAAGATCGGAGGGAGGAGCGCGAGGCGGACGGGACCCGGAGGAGAAGGCCCCGACCCCCGGTTCGGTCCACTCACTTGACGTGGGACCGTTCGGACCGGGAGATTGGCCAGCGCACACTATGAATGATCTGGACATGGACTTCTTGCTAGGCGCCGAGAACGACGAGGCGCCATCCCGCCGCCGGCCCGCCGGCAGCCGGAGTCAGCAGCGCCGCAGCCGCAGGCGGCGCAAGCGGCAGCGCCGCAAGGGCTACGTCGCGACCCTGTTCGCGGTCGTGATCATCGTCGGCGTCCTGGGCGGCGCCGGATACTACGGCTTCAACTGGGTCAGCGGGGTGATGATCCCGAAGGACTACACGGGCGAGGGCACCGGCGAGGTCGTGGTCGAGATCGACGAGGGGGCCACCGCCTCCGACGTCGCCCAGATGCTGGAGGACGAGGGCGTGGTGGCCAGCGCGCGGGCGTTCGTCAACGCGATCGGCGCGGCCGGGAAGAGCTCCTCGCTCCAGCCGGGGCAGTACACGATGCGCAAGGGCATGTCGGCGGAGTCCGCCGTCGTCCTGCTGGACCCGAGCAAGCGGGTGCTCAACCGCCTCACGATCCGCGAGGGCCTGCGCCTCAGCAAGATCTACACAGAGCTGTCCACGGCCACCGGAAAGCCCGTCTCCGAGTTCCGCAAGGCCGCTCGCCAGGACATCGGTCTGCCCTCCTACGCCAAGGGCAAGCTCGAGGGGTTCGCGTTCCCCGCGACCTATGAGATCAGTGCGAAGCAGACGCCGAAGCAGATCCTGTCCAAGATGGTCGAGCGGTTCACCCAGGCGGCGGAGAAGCTCGACCTGGAGGAGCGGGCCAAGCAGATGAGCTTCACGCCCCGCCAGATCATGATCATCGCCAGCATCGTGCAGGCCGAGTCCGGCAGCGCCGAGGACATGCCGAAGGTGGCGCGGGTCATCTACAACCGGCTCGGCCGCAACCCGCAGATGCCGCTCGCGATGGACAGCACCGTCATGTACGGCCTGGGCAAGTACGGCATCTCCGCCACGCACGCCGACCTGGAGAGCACCTCGCGGTACAACACGTACAAGTACCTCGGCCTGCCGCCCGGCCCGATCAGCAACCCCGGTGACCACGCCATCGAGGCGGCGCTGAACCCGGCGGACGGCAACTGGCTGTTCTTCGTGACCGTCGACCCCAAGCGCGGCATCACGAAGTTCACCGACAGCGACACCGAGCACCAGAAGTTCGTCGAAGAGTTCAACAGGAACAACCGATGACCGGAACCGTCTCGCGGGCCGCCGTCCTCGGCTCTCCGATCGCCCACTCGCTGTCCCCGATCCTGCATCGGGCCGCGTACGCGGAGCTGGGCCTGCGTGACTGGCGCTATGACGCGATCGAGTGCGACGAGGACGGCCTGGCCGGGCTGCTCGGCACGATGGGGCCGGAGTGGGCCGGCCTGTCGCTCACGATGCCGCTCAAGCGCGCCGTGCTCCCCCTGCTCGACACGGTCTCCGACCTGGCCGTGGCGGTCGGGGGCGCGAACACCGTGGTCTTCGGGGACGGCGGCGCGCGGCACGGCGAGAACACCGACGTGTACGGCATCGTGGCCGCGCTCACCGAGGCCGGGGTGTCGGCACCGAGGGGGGCGACGATCCTGGGCGGCGGCGCGACCGCGGCCTCGGCGATCGCCGCCCTGCATGAGCTGGGACTGGGCGAGCCGGGGCTCGGCGAGGTCACTCTCGTGGTCCGCGACCCGGCGCGCGCCGGGGACACCCTCCGGGTGGCCGAGCGGCTCGGGGTGGCGGTGGCCGCCGTGCCGTTCGACAGGGGGTTCGGCCGGGGTTCGGCCGGCCGGATCGAGACGGGGGAGCTGGTGATCTCCACGCTGCCCTCCGGGGCGGCCGACCACCTCGCCGGGGAGGTGGCCGCGGCGCTGCCGGACAAGGGCGCGCTGTTCGACGTGGTGTACTCACCCTGGCCGACTCCGCTGGCGGCGGCCGTGCGGGACCGGGGGCTGACGGTGATCGGCGGCTTCGCGATGCTGCTGCACCAGGCGGTCAGGCAGGTGGAGCTCATGACGGGCCGGAGCGAGGCGCCGGTCGAGGCGATGCGGGCCGCAGGCGAGGCCGAGATCGCCCGGCGGGCCGGGTGACCCGCCGGGGCCGGGAGCACGGGAGGAATGGTTCGTGCGCCGGCGACGTTGTGCTATTGTGAGTCATCGATCGGTCCGGCGTGGCGCCGGACGCGCAAGCGGAGGTCCTCCTCCCACCTGATTCGCCGAAAGGCGGACGGGTCAAGGATCACACCGGAGTTTCCGGCAGGGCTGGGACTCCGGCAAAGAGTTCGGCTCAGTGACCCCGCATGCGTGACGTGCGGGGTTTTCGTGTTTCCCGCACGGTCGAGTAGCAAGCGGAAGTCTTTTGGAGGTCCCATCAGCACCGAGCCCCGCATCAACGACCGCATTCGTGTGCCAGAGGTCCGCCTCGTCGGCCCGAACGGCGAGCAGGTCGGCATCGTCTCCATCGGCGACGCACTGAAGCTGGCCCAGGAGAGCGACCTCGACCTCGTGGAGGTCGCGGCGACGGCCCGGCCGCCTGTCTGCAAGCTCATGGACTACGGCAAGTTCAAGTACGAGTCGGCCATGAAGGCGCGCGAGGCCCGCCGCAACCAGGCGCACACGATCATAAAGGAGATCAAGCTCCGGCCGAAGATCGATCCGCACGACTACGAGACCAAGAAGGGTCACGTCGTGCGCTTTCTCAAGGCGGGAGACAAGGTCAAGGTCACGATCATGTTCCGGGGCCGCGAGCAGTCCCGTCCGGAGCTGGGGTTCCGGCTGCTGCAGCGGCTCGCCGAG
The DNA here is from genome assembly GCA_001552515.1 of Sphaerimonospora mesophila NBRC 14179 = JCM 3151. GTDB lineage: Bacteria > Actinomycetota > Actinomycetes > Streptosporangiales > Streptosporangiaceae > Sphaerimonospora > Sphaerimonospora mesophila. Next base: position 16,491 of record BCRI01000004.1, on the reverse strand, counting down.
GACGTCACGGAGCTGGGCTTCGTCGAGTCGCAGCCCAAGCAGGACGGCCGAAACATGATCATGGTCATCGGGCCGCACAAGAAGAAGGCCGAGGCCAAGGCCGAGAAGGCCGCGGCCAAGGTGCAGCGTGAAGCGGACCCGACGACGGGGGATTCCGCCGCGGAGTGATCCGCGGGATCCGGGTGACGGCGCGTCCGGCCTGAGGGCCGGACCGACCACCCGGAAACAGACCACATATTGGATGAGCCAGGGCTGCCATGGTCCCGGCGTGGTAGGTCACGCCGTCGGCCCGGAGGGCACCAGACCCGGACCGGCGGCACGGATGAAGTAGGGAGAGACGGCTGACATGCCGAAGATGAAGACGCACAGCGGTGCGAAGAAGCGGTTCCGGCTGACCGGCACCGGCAAGGTCATGCGCCGCCGTGCCAACCGGCAGCACCTTTTCGAGCACAAGCCGTCCACCCGCACCCGCCGTCTCGACGGTTTGGCTGTCATGTCGGACGCCGACACCAAGAAGATCAAGAAGCTGCTCGCCAAGTAACCGACCCGGGGAGATAGAACGAAATGGCACGCGTGAAGCGGGCGCTCAACGCCAAGAAGAAGCGCCGGGTCGTCCTCGAGCGGGCGAGTGGTTACCGGGGACAGCGGTCGAGGCTGTACCGCAAGGCCAAGGAGCAGATGCTCCACTCGATGACCTATGCGTACCGGGACCGCAAGGACAAGAAGGGCGCGTTCCGGCGCCTGTGGATCCAGCGGATCAACGCAGCGGCGCGCCTCAACGGGATGACCTACAACCGGTTCATCCAGGGCCTGCGGCTCGCCGGCATCGAGGTGGACCGCAAGATCCTGGCCGACCTCGCGGTGAACGACGCCCAGACCTTCGCCACGCTGGTCGAGTCCGCCAAGAAGGCGCTCCCGGCCGACGTGAACGCGCCGGTCGCCTGAACTGAATCCGCTGAGGGCTCACCGTCGTCCGGTGGGCCCTCAGTCACGTTTGAGGGATCGGGAAGGTAATGGCGGAGATCACGAACATCAGGTCGCCACGCGTGAAGGCGGCACGCAGGCTGGCCAAGCGGGCCTTCCGCGACCGTGACCGCGCGTTCCTCGCCGAGGGGCCGCAGGCGGTCCGCGAGGCCCTGGCGATCGAGGACGCGACGGTCGAGCTGTTCGCGACCGCCGAGGCGCAGCTGCGGCACGGCGACATCGTCGCCGCCGCCACCGCGGCCGGCGTCCCGGTCCACTGGGCCAGCGGCGAGGTCATGGCCGAGCTGACCCAGACCGTCACCCCGCAGGGCATCGTCGCGGTGTGCCGGTTCGTCCACGTTCCGCTGGCCGAGGCCGTGCCACCGTCCGGGGCCCGGCTGGTCGCCGTGCTCGCCCACGTCCGCGACCCCGGCAACGCGGGCACGGTCCTGCGTACGGCGGACGCCGCCGGAGCCGACGCCGTGGTGTTCAGCGGCGCCTCGGTGGATCCGTACAACGGCAAGTGCGTGCGGGCCAGCGCCGGGAGCCTGTTCCATCTCCCGGTCGCGACCGGAGCCCCGGTGGCGGAGGCCGTACGGCACGCACGCGAGTCGGGGCTGCGCGTGCTCGCCGCCGACGGCGCGGGAACCCGGACGCTCGACGAGATCGACCTGGGCCGGCCGACCGCGTGGATGTTCGGGAACGAGGCCTGGGGGCTGCCCGCCGAACTGCTCGAACTCGCCGACGAGGTGGTGCGGGTGCCCATTTACGGCCGGGCGGAGAGCCTCAATCTCGCCACCGCTGCCGGCATCTGCCTCTACGCTTCCGCGCGCGTTCAACGGAAGACTTTACACTCCGTAGAAGAACCCACTACCCCGCGCAGTTGACCCTGCCGACATTCCCTGGAAACCCGCTATTGTCGGCGGTCAGGGCACAGGGCGAAGTCGAGGAGGCGTTCTCGTGCGATGTGACGACACCCCCGGCGGCACCCAGGAGCGGGCCGACTGCGGGAGTGCGTACATCGATGTGGACGAGCTCCCCGAAGGGCTCATCGTCCTCGACGGCGACGGCGTCGTCCTCAGCGTGAACCGGGCCGCCGAGCGGTTGACCGGGGTGACGCGCCGGGTGGCGCTCGGCAGGCACATCGGCGACGGCCTCCCGTTCCGCGACGCCGACGGCCGTGACTGGTGGAAGAGCCTCGACCCGCACGGCGGCCTGGCCATTCGCAGCCGTCAGCCGGAGCGTCCGCTGCATCTGCCCGGCCGTCCCGAGCTGTTGGTCGCCACGCGCCTCGTCCGCAGGCCCGAGCGGGGCGGCCCGGTCGTCCGGATCGTGATCACGCTCAGGGACGCCTCGGCCAGGGCCAGACTCGAGCGCAGCCGGGCCGATCTCGTGTCCACCGTCGCGCATGAGCTCAGATCACCGCTGACCAGCGTGAAGGGGTTCACCGCGACGCTCCTCGCGAAGTGGGAGCGGTTCAGCGACGCGCAGAAGCTCGTCATGCTGGAGACGGTCAACGCCGACGCCGACCGGGTCACCCGGCTGATAACCGAGCTGCTCGACGTCTCCCGGATCGAGTCCGGCCGGCTGCAGATCCACCGCCAGGTCGTGGACATCCCCGCGCGCGCCCGCCGGATCGTCGCCGGTCGCGTCGCGGCGGGGGAGCGGGAGGACCGCTTCCACGTCGAGGTGCGCGGCGAGCTGCCGGAGACCTGGCTCGACCAGGACAAGATCGACCAGATTCTCGCCAACCTGGTGGAAAACGGGCTGCGGCACGGACGCGGTACGGTGACCATAGTGGTGGAGCCGGTCGAGTGGGGAGTGGCGGTGTCGGTACGCGACCAGGGTGAGGGCGTGGCGCCCGAGCTGGTCGGCCGTGTCTTCCGCCAGTTCTGGCGCGGCAACGGGCGCCGCCGGGGGGGCACCGGGCTCGGCCTGTTCATCGTCAAGGGCCTCGTGGAGGCCCACGGCGGCACGATCAGCGTGCAGCGCGCGCCCGGCGGCGGCGCCGAGTTCCGATTTATCCTGCCCACCGGCGCCCCCGACTTCGGGTGACGGTCCCGGTGGGCTGATCGGACTAAACTGACTCCGCCGAGCGCCCGGCGCTCGCTGCCCTGGATACGGAGCTTTCTCTTGTCGAACACCTATGACCCGGTCGAGGTGACGCCGTTGCACGCGGACGAGGTCGCGCGGGCGCAGGCCGACGCGCTCGCCGCCATCGCCGCGGCGAAAGACCTCGACGAACTCAAGCAGGCGCGGCTCGCGCACGCCGGAGACCGATCGCCCATCGCACTGGCCAACCGTGAGATCGGCGCGCTTCCGCCCGCCGCACGGGCCGAGGCAGGCAAGCGGATCGGCACCGCGCGCAGGGCCGTCGCCGAGGCGCTGACCGCCCGCCAGGCCGAGCTGGAGGCCGAACGCGACGCCCGCGTGCTCATCGAGGAGACCGTCGACGTCACGCTGCCCTGGGACCGCAGGTCCCGCGGCGCCCGGCACCCGCTCACCACGCTGCAGGAGCACATCGCTGACGCCTTCATCGCGATGGGCTACGAGATGGCGGAGGGCCCCGAGCTCGAGGGCGAGTGGTTCAACTTCGACGCGTTGAACATCGCCCCCGACCACCCGGCCCGCTCCGAGCACGACACGTTCTTCGTGGAGAGCACCGAGTCGGGCAAGGTGCTGCGCACCCAGACCTCACCGGTGCAGGTGCGCGCACTGCTGTCACGCCCGCTGCCGGTGTACGTGATCTCGCCCGGCAAGACCTTCCGCACCGACGAGCTCGACGCCACCCACACGCCGGTCTTCCACCAGGTGGAGGGCCTGGCGGTCGACAAGGGGCTGACGATGGCCCACCTGAAGGGCACGCTCGACCGGTTCGCCGAGGTGATGTTCGGGCCGGGCATACACACGCGGTTCCGGCCGAACTACTTCCCCTTCACCGAGCCGTCGGCCGAGATGGACCTGCGCTGCTTCGTCTGCCGCGGTTCCTCGGCGCTGCCGGGCAACCCGCTCTGCCGTACGTGCAAGGGCGAGGGCTGGATCGAGTGGGGCGGCTGCGGCATGGTCAACCCGCGGGTGCTGGTCGCCTGTGGCGTCGACCCGTCCGTCTACTCCGGGTTCGCCTTCGGCATGGGCATCGAGCGCACGTTGATGTTCCGGCACAACGCCGAGGACATGCGCGACATGGTCGAGGGCGACGTCCGGTTCACCCAGCCGTTCGGAATGGAGGTCTGATGAAGGTCCCGCTCTCCTGGCTGCGGGAGTACGTCGATCTCCCCGCGGTCACCGCCCACGAGGTGGCGGACAGGCTCACCGCCGCCGGCCTCAAGCTGGAGGCCATCACCTCGCACGGCCACGAGATCAAGAACGTGGTCGTCGGCCGGGTCCTCGAGATCGAGGAGCTGACCGGGTTCAAGAAGCCGATCAGGCACTGCAAGGTCGAGGTCGGGGAGGCCGCGCCGCGCGAGATCGTGTGCGGTGCGACCAACTTCTCCGTCGGCGCCGTCGTGCCGGTCGCGCTGCCCGGCGCCGTCCTGCCCGGCGGATTCGAGATCGGCTCACGCAAGACCTACGGGCGGATGTCGGACGGCATGATCTGCTCGGAGGCCGAGCTCGGCGTCGCCGAGTCCTCGCCGGGGATCCTGCTGCTGCCGGACGACACCCCGATCGGCGCCGACGTGGTCGAGCTGCTCGGCCTGCGCGACGACGTGCTGGAGCTGGAGATCACCCCGGACCGCGGGTACGCGCTGTCGATCCGGGGCGTCGCGCGTGAGGCGGCCATCGCGTTCGGCGTGCCGTTCCGCGACCCCGCCCAGATCGAGCTGCCCGCCGCCGACGGCGAGTCGTGGCCGGCGTCGATCGGCGACCCCACCGCCTGCGACCGGTTCGTGCTGCGCGCCGTGTCCGGGTTCGACCCCTCGGTCGAGAGCCCGCTGTGGATGCGGGTGCGGCTGGCCCGCGCCGGCATGCGGTCGGTCTCGCTCGCCGTCGACGTGACGAACTACGTGATGCTGGAACTGGGCCAGCCGCTGCACGCCTTCGACCGCGCCCGCCTGACGGGCGAGATCGTCGTGCGGCGCGCCAGGCCGGGCGAGAGCCTCGAGACGCTCGACCACGTGGTGCGGAGGCTCCACGAGGACGACATCCTGATCACGGACGCCTCGGGGGCGCTCTCGATCGCCGGCACGATGGGCGGTCTGCACTCCGAGATATCGGACGACTCCACCGAGATCGTGATCGAGGCCGCCCACTTCTCCGCCACCGGCATCGCGCGGAACTCGCGCAGGCACAACCTGGTGAGCGAGGCGTCCAAGCGCTTCGAACGCGGCGTGGACCGTGAGCTGCCGCTGGCCGCCTCCTGGCGTGCCGTACGGCTCCTCGTCGAGTTGGGCGGGGCCACGGCCGAGCCCGGCGTGACCCACGCCGAGGTCGAGCCCGCCCCGGTGCGGGTCACGATCCCGGCCGGCTATCCCGGCCGCGTCGCCGGCCTGCCGTACTCACGGGAGACCGTGATCCGCCGGCTGGAGCAGATCGGCTGCGTGGTGACCGAGGGCTCGGCCGGGCAGGCCGTCGCCGTCACGGGCGGTGTGGCAGCCACCGGTGTGGTCTCCTCGAGCGGCGGCATGGCCGGCAAGCTCGCCATCCCCGGCGACGACCTGATCACGGTCACCCCGCCGAGCTGGCGGCCCGACCTGTCCGATCCGAACGACCTCGCCGAAGAGGTCATCCGGCTGGAGGGCTACGAGCACCTGCCGTCGGTCCTGCCCGTCGCGCCGGCGGGAGCCGGGCTGACCGAGGAGCAGCGGCTGCGCCGCAGGGTGGGCCGGGCGCTCGCGATGTCGGGGTACGTCGAGGTGCTGTCGTACCCGTTCATGGGCGGCCGCGACCTCGACAACCTGCTGCTCGCCGAGGACGACCCGCGCCGGCGGGTCACCCGCTTGGTGAACCCGCTGAGCGAGGACGAGCCGTTCATGCGGACCACGCTGCTGCCGGGCCTGCTGAAGACCCTGGTGCGCAACGTGGGCCGCGGCTTCAGCGACGTCGCGCTGTTCGAGACCGGCCTGGTCTACCGGCCGGAGCCGGACGCGCCGGCCACCGCGCCGGTGCTCGCGGTCGACAGGAGGCCGTCGGCGGAGGAGCTCGCCGAGGTCGAAAGGGCGCTGCCGAGGCAGCCCTACCGCGTCGCCGTCGTCCTCACGGGCGAGTTCGAGCGCTCCGGCTGGTGGGGCGAGGGCCGCCGGGCGTCCTGGGCCGACGCCATCGAGGCCGCCCGGGCCGTCGCCCGCGAGGCGGGGACGGAGCTCGAGGCCCGGTCGGACCGGCACGAGCCGTGGCATCCCGGACGGTGCGCGGAGCTGAGCATCACCGATCCGGACACCGGTGAGCGGGTCGTGGTCGGGCACGCGGGTGAACTGCACCCGCGCGTCGTCGAGGCGTACGGCCTGCCGCCCCGCACGGCCGCGATGGAACTGGAGCTGTCGCTGCTGCGGCCGGCGGGACCGGTGCAGGCGCCGGCGGTGTCCACCTATCCGGTGGCCACGCAGGACGTCGCGTTGATCGTCCCGGCCGAGACGCCGGTCGCCGAGGTGGCGGCCGCGCTCACCGAGGGCGCGGGCGAACTGCTGGAGTCGGTCCGGCTGTTCGACGTGTACGAGGGTCCGCAGGCGGGTGAGGGCAACAAGTCGCTGGCCTACGCGCTGCGTTTCCGGGCGGCCGACCGGACGCTCACGGCCGAGGAGACCACCGCGGCCAGGGACGCCGCGGTCGCGCTGGCCGCTGACCGCACCGGAGCCCGCCTCCGCGGGGCCTGAGCGCACGGCGAGAAGGACAGGGGACGGGCGCCGGAAAATGCTTCGGCGCCCGTCCGCGTCTGTGGGTACGCTCGGCCGATGGAGATCAGAACCGCCGGAGACGAGGACTGGCCGAAGATCTATCCCTTCTACGCCGCGATCATCGATGAGGGGAGGACCTACGCCTTTCCGGAAGGTCAGCCCCTGGAAGAGGCCCGGCCATGGTGGATGGAGTCCCCGCCGGGGCGGACGGTGGTAGCGGTCGAGGACGGGCTGATCGTCGGCTCGGCGAAGATGGGACCCAACCGGCCCGGCCGCGGCTCACACGTCGCCACCGCCTCGTTCCTCGTCGATCCGGCCCGGCAGGGCAGGGGCGTGGGGCGCGCTCTCGGCCGCCATGTCGTCGACTGGGCCCGGGCCGAGGGCTACCGGGGCATTCAGTTCAACGCGGTCGTCGAGGTCAACGCCCCGGCCGTGCACCTGTGGAAGTCCCTCGGGTTCGAGGTCGTCGGCACGGTCCCGGAGGCCTTCGATCACCCCGAGCACGGTCTCGTCGGATTGCACGTGATGTACCTGCGCTTCTGAGTTCCGGCGGCGCTGAGTTCCGGAAATTTCCGTACCTTTGTGTGACTGTGATGTTACGCTCGGTTGGGTCGGAACCTCTGGAGGGACCATGAGCGTTGCCACGGTTGTTCATTACCTGCTTCCGGACCCCGAGACCGTCGTGGCGCCGCGGCCGCCCGTCGACCACGGCGAAATGGTCAGAGACGTGGAGAAGGCGTTCTTCGCTGCCGGGCTCGACAGGGCCGATTTCGCCTGGGAGGCCGTCCGCCCGCCCGATCTCGACACGGCCGACATCGAGGACGGGCGTACGTCCGATCTGGTCGTGGTCGATCGTGCGGTGCTCGCGCGGGCCAGAAGACAGCGCGCGCGGCGGCTGTCCCCGGCGCAGGTGGCGTTGGTGATGGAGGTCACCTCGCGGGGGAACACGACGGTCGACCTGCCTCCCCCGGCGACGCTGTGTTCCCCGCTGACCGGGTCGTGCGGCCACGCCCGCGCCGGGATCGGGCACTACCTGCTGGTGGACCGCGATCCCCGGGTGGCGAAGGTGCTGCTCTACACCGATCCCGACCCTGAGCCGGGGACGTACGGCACGCTCGCCGGAATGTGGGACTTCGGCCGGACGGTCGAGCTGCCCGAGCCGTTCGGCCTACGGATTCCGACGAGGCTCTGGGAGCCCTGGGAGAGCTGACGACGGCCGTGCAGGGACAGGCTTCCCTGCACGGCCGTCCAGACGCCCTCTCGGGATCAGGAGGTCGTCATCGTGGTGGGCGTCACGCCGTGCCGCAGCTCGGCGTGGGCGTGGCGGCGGTCCCGTTGGCCGTGAATCCGAAGGTGGTGGAGGCGCCTGCGCCCAGGCTGCCGTTGTAGGTCGCGTTCCGCACCGTGACGGAGGAGCCGGAGCCGGACAGGGCGCCTCCCCACAGCTGCGTGATGCTCTGCCCGCTCGGCCAGCTCCAGGTCACCGTCCAGCGGCTGATCGCGGAGCTGCCCGCCTTCACCGTGACGTTGGACTGGAAACCACCGGGCCAGGAGTTCACCGTCTGGATCGTCGCGGTGCACCCGCCCTGTCCGGACGGCGGCGGCGAGGGCGTCGTCGTCGGAGTCGGAGAGGGAGAGATGGGCGGCGGGGTGGTGCCGCCGTCGGGCGCGACGGCCCGTCCGGTCGACGGGGAGATCATGCCGGGGCACAGGTTGCGGCTTCTCAGGTTCGCGACGATCTGCGGGATCGCGGCGACCGTGGTCGCGTACTGGTCGTGCATGAGGATGATCTGACCGTTCTGCAGCCGGCTCGCGGCCTGCACGATCTGGGCCGTGCTCGCGCCGTTCCAGTCCTGGGAGTCGACGTCCCAGATGATCTCCCTGAGGCCGAGTTGCTGCTCGATCGACTTGAGCGTGGTGTTGGTCTCACCGTACGGCGGGCGGAACAACCTGGGCGCGCTGCCGGTGATCTGCTGGATCGCCTGCTGGGTCTGCTGAAGCTCCGACTGGATCTGCGAGCCGCTCATCTGGGTCAGGTGCGGATGAGTCCAGCTGTGGTTGCCGATCCACATGCCGGCGTCCACTTGGGCCCTGACCAGAGACGGGTTGTTCCTAGCGTTCTGCCCGATGTTGAACATCGTCGCCCGTACGCCGTTGGCCTTCAGCGTGTTGAGCAGCGTGGTGGTGTTGCTCGGGTTGGGGCCGTCGTCGAAGGTCAGGCCGACGTATCCGGCGCTGCAGTCCGCGGCCGCGGCCGTGGACGGCAGCGCCACGGTCAGGGCCGCGCCGACGATGCCGATGGCGCTCATGACGAGTGCCTTTCTCAAAGGTGCACGGCGGCTGCGGCCGCTGCCGGTGGAAACGGCGCTGTCGATCATGTCTGTTCCTCCACTGGAACACTGATCAAGACGGGGATGTGTGCGGTGCCGGCCACGCACGTCGGGGAAGAGCTCTGCCTGTCGCTCATTCTGTGGAGGGTCCTGAAACATGTCAACGATTAGCTGAAAACTTTCAGGAATCTGAACCGCTTAAGAGGTAGCTGTGCTGCTGTAACGTCGAAGACCTCCATAGGAAACTTTCAGCGGGAAAACGAGACCGTCAGCGCCGGACATGCGAGCAGACCGGTCATGACGTCCGCATGACCGGCCTGCGACAGGCGGGGATCAGAGGCCGAGCGTCTCCCGTCTGAGCCGGGTCTTCAGCACCTTGCCGCCGGGATTGCGCGGCAACTCGGCCTCCCGGAACCAGAATCGGACCGGCACCTTGAAGGCCGCCAGCCGCCCGCGGAGGAACTCCCGGAGCTCCTCGGCGGTGGCCGCCGAGCCCGGCCTGAGCCGTACGACGGCTCCGACCTGCTCGCCGAACTCGTCGTCGGGGATGCCGATGACGGCGGCGTCGTCCACCGCCGGGTGTTCGAACATGGCCGCCTCGACCTCGGCGCAGTACACGTTCTCGCCGCCGCGGATCACCATGTCCTTCGCCCGGTCGACGATGTAGACGAAACCCTCCTCGTCGATCCTGGCGAGGTCGCCGGTGTGCAGCCAGCCGTCCACGAACGTCTCGGCGGTCGCCTCCGGCCGGTTCCAGTACCCCTTGATCACGATGGGGCCGCGGACGCACAGCTCGCCGACCTGGCCCGGCGGCAGCTCGTTTCCGAGGGGGTCGCACACCTTGACGTCCACCACCGCCAGCGGATGGCCGATGCTGTCGGGCCTCGCGAGGTAGTCCGCGCCGCTGTTGTACACGGCCAGCGCGCTCGTCTCGGTCATGCCGTACCCGTTGGACGGGGTCCGGCCCGGGAGCAGCTCGGTGAGCCGCTCGAGCAGCTTGGGCGGGGCCGGCGCGCCGCCGTACGAAACGCCCCCGAGCGAGGAGATGTCGTGGTCGCCGAGGGAGGGGTGCGACAGGAGCTGCCAGGCGTTGGTCGGCACGCCGCTCAGCACCGTGACCTTCTCGCGCTCGATCAGTTCGAGCGCCGCTCCCGCGTCCCACCGGTACATCAGCACCAGCCCGCCGCCGTTGAACATCGTGGTCAGGAGTACGGCGAAGCAGCCGGTGGCATGGAAGAGCGGGACCGTGAGCAGGGTGTTGTGGCGCACGCGCGCGGCGGCCGCCGGGTCCTTTCCGGCGAGTGCGGCACCGCGCAACCTGGCGTAGGCCACGGTCATCGGGGCCTGGCCGAGGTTGCGGTTGCTGCCGAGCGCGCCCTTGGGCCTGCCGGTGGTGCCGGAGGTGTAGAAGATCGTGGCGGGGTCGTCCGGGGCCACCTCGACCGGCGGCAGCGTCACATCGGCCCGCACCTCGCCGAGCACCTCGGCCCAGTCGGCGTGATCAGAGCGGCCCGCGCCGTCGCCCCTGGCGACGATCATGGGCAGGCCGGCGCCGGACAGCGGTTCCGCACGCTCGCCGTCCGCGATCACGAGCTTGGCCCCGGAGTCGGTCAGGCCGTACGTCAGCTCCTGCTCCGTCCACCAGGCGTTCAGTGGCACGGCCACGGCCCCGACGGCCAGGACGGCGGAGAAGGAGATGATCCACTCGGGGTAGTTCCGCATGGCGATGGCCACCCGGTCGCCTTTGCGCACGCCGTAGTCGTCGACCAGCCGGTGGGCCAGCGTCGCCGCGAGCCGGAAGTGCTGCTCGTACGTGTACCGTTCGCCGGAATAGACGACGAAGACCTTGTCGCCGTGGAAGCGGGTGATCTCCAGCAGCGCCCGGAAGGTCGAGGGGGCGTGCTTCCAGATGCGGATCTTGTGGCCGTCCGCCTCGGCCTCTTCCATCTCGAAGAGCTGGCCGGGGGCCGTGAGCCTGGCCTGGACCTGTTCCCTGGTGATCGCCATGTGGGTGCACGCTCCCGGGTCGTCACTTGCCGAGATTTCACGATACCGACCAGTTGGTACGCGGGCCAGCCGTCCACTGCGCGAGACAGTGCTTGCATGATCATGCCTCCGGTTGCATACTTTCCAAGGAAGCAATTTCATGAGACGTGCTGCATAACCATGCAGATCGGTCGACGGACAGGGGGACGACATGAGAGCGGCGATCGCCGGTGCGAGCGGGTACGCGGGAGGCGAGCTGCTCCGGCTGCTGCTCGGCCACCCCACGATCGGCATCGGCACGCTCACCGCCGGATCGAGCGCGGGGACCCGTCTCGGCGCGCACCAGCCCCACCTGCCCGAGCTGGCCGACCGGATCACCGAGGAGACCACGCCGGAGGCACTGAGCGGCCACGACGTCGTCTTCCTCGCCCTCCCGCACGGCCAGTCAGCGGCGCTGGCCGCCCGGCTCGGCGAGGACACGCTGATCGTCGACTGCGGCGCCGACTTCCGCCTCACCGACCCGGCCGACTGGACGCACTTCTACGGCGGCGAGCACGCCGGCACCTGGCCGTACGGCCTGCCGGAGCTGCCCGGACAGCGTGAGCTGCTGCGGAGCGCACGCAGGATCGCCGTCGCCGGATGCTACCCGACCTCGGTGACGCTCGCGCTGTTCCCCGCGTTCGCGGCCGGCCTGGTGGAGCCCGACGTGGTCGTGGTCGCGGCCAGCGGCACCTCCGGCGCCGGCCGGTCCCTCAAACCGAATCTGCTGGGCAGCGAGGTCATGGGCTCGGTCAGCGCGTACGGCGTGGGCGGCGTGCACCGGCACACGCCGGAGATGGAGCAGAACCTGTCGGCGGTGGCCGGACGGCCGGTCCGGGTCTCCTTCACCCCGACGCTCGCGCCGATGAGCCGCGGCATCCTCGCCACCTGTTCGGCTCCGGCCGCGCCCGGCCTCACCGCGGCCGCGCTCCGGGAGGCGTACGAGACGGCGGTGAAGGACGAGCCGTTCCTGCGCCTGCTGCCGGAGGGCGTCTGGCCCGCCACCGCGATGACGATCGGCGCCAACACGGCCGCGCTGCAGGTCACCCTCGACGAGCGGGCCGGCCGCGTCGTCGCGGTCGCCGCGATCGACAACCTCACCAAGGGCACGGCGGGCGGCGCGATCCAGAGCGCCAACCTCGCCCTCGGCCTTCCAGAAGAACTCGGCCTTCCCCTGAACGGAGTCGCCCCTTGATCACACCGAGCACCGGCACACCAGCAACACGGTCAACCGAGGAGCAGCCATGAGCGTGACAGCACCGCAGGGGTTCCGGGCGGCCGGCGTGGCCGCCGGGATCAAGAGTGGCGGTGCCCGCGACCTCGCCATCGTCGTCAACGACGGCCCGTCGCGTGCCGCGGCGGGCGTCTTCACCCGCAACCGGGTCAAGGCGGCGCCCGTGGTGTGGTCGGAGCAGGTCCTGAGCGGCGGACGGGTGCGCGCGGTGGTGCTCAACTCGGGCGGAGCCAACGCCTGCACCGGACCGCTCGGCTTCCAGGACACCCACGCCACGGCGGAGAAGGCCGCCGAGGTCCTGGACGACAGCGCCGCCGAGATCGCGGTCTGCTCCACCGGCCTGATCGGCGAGCGGCTGCCGATCGACGCGCTGCTGGCCGGGATCGACACGGCCGCCGCACAGCTCTCGCGGGACGGCGCGCTGGCGGCCGCCGACGCGATCAGGACGACCGACACGGTCAGCAAGATCTCCTTCCGCCGGGGCGAGGGCGGATACATGGTCGGCGGCATGGCCAAGGGCGCGGGCATGCTCGCCCCCGCCCTCGCCACCATGCTCTGCGTGATCACGACGGACGCCGACGTCGGCGCAGAAGACCTGGACGCGGTGCTGCGCGGCGCCACCGCCGTGACGTTCGACCGGCTCGACACCGACGGTTGCATGTCGACGAACGACACCGTGCTGCTGCTGGCCAGCGGGGCCTCCGGGGTGCGGCCGGACCTCGCCGAGTTCGGGAAGGTCGTCACCGCCGTCTGCGCCGACCTCGCCCGCCAGTTGCTGGTCGACGCCGAGGGCGCCACCAAGGCCATCGCCATAGAGGTGGTCGGGGCGGCCTCGGAGGACGACGCCGTGACCGTGGGCCGGGCGGTGGCCCGCTCCAACCTGCTCAAGTGCGCGATCCACGGGGAGGACCCCAACTGGGGCCGGGTGCTCAGCGCGGTCGGCACCACCGACGCCGTCTTCGCGCCCGAGCGGCTCAACGTCGCGATCAACGGCATCTGGATCTGCCGTGGCGGCGCGGCCGGCGACGACCGCTCGAAGGTGGACCTGCGTCCCCGCGACGTGACCATCACCGTCGACCTGTCCGCCGGATCGCACTCCGCGACCGTCCACACGACGGATCTCACCGCGGCGTACGTCCACGAGAACTCGGCGTACTCGTCATGACGGCCGCACTCGACGGCGCAGGCGCACGGCTCGCCGGCGCGCTCGACAAGGCGTACACGCTGGTCGAGGCGCTGCCCTGGCTGGCGCGCTTCCACGGCGAGACCGTCGTCATCAAGTACGGCGGCAACGCCATGACCGAGGAGCACCTGCGCGCGAAGTTCGCCGCGGACGTGGTCTTCCTCAGGTACGCCGGGCTCAGGCCGGTGATCGTCCACGGCGGCGGTCCGCAGATCCAGGCCCACCTCGATCTGCTCGGGATCGACAGCCACTTCGTGTCGGGCCTGCGGGTCACCACGCCGGAGGCCATGCGGGTCGTCCGGATGGTCCTGGCCGGCCAGGTCAACCGGGACGTGGTCGGTCTGATCAACCGGCACGGGCCGTTCGCCGTCGGCATGTCCGGCGAGGACGCCCACCTGTTCACCGCCGAGCGCAAGCACGCCGTGGTCGACGGCGTCAAGGTCGACATCGGCCAGGTCGGCGAGATCGTCCGGGTGGACGCGGGGGCCGTACGGGCCCTGCTCGACGACGGCCGGATCCCGGTCGTCTCGTCGATCGCCCGGGCCGATCACGGCCCGGCGGAGGACGGGGAGGACGGCGCCGACATCTACAACGTCAACGCCGACACCGCAGCCGCCGCGCTCGCCGTGGCGCTCGGCGCGGCCAAGCTGATCATGCTGACCGATGTCGACGGCCTGTACGCCGACTGGCCCAGCAGCGACGAAGTGATCAGCAGGATCGGGGCGACGGAGCTGGCCGAGCTGCTGCCGTCGCTGTCCAGCGGCATGGTGCCGAAGATGGAGGCCTGCCTGACCGCCGTTCGCGGCGGCGTGCCGCAGGCGCACGTCCTCGACGGGCGGGTGGCCCATGCGCTGCTTCTGGAGATCTTCACAGACCAGGGCATCGGCACGATGGTGGTGCCCGACGACGAAAGCGAGGAGGGGGTCCGGTGAGTACGCGTACCGAGGCGCTGAGCGAACGCTTCGAAGCGGCGTTCATGCGCAACTACGGCGTGCCGCCCGTGGCGATCGCCCGGGGTGAGGGCAGCACGGTGTGGGACGTCGACGGCCGCCGCTACCTCGACTTCATCGGCGGCATCGCGGTCACCTCACTCGGCCACGGCCATCCGGCCCTGGTCGAGGCGGTCTCGCGCCAGGTCGCCGCCCTCGCCCACACCTCGAATCTGTTCCTGCACGAGCCCGAGGTGCTGCTCGCCGAGCGGCTGATCGGACTGCTGGGCGGGCCGGCCAGGGTGTTCCTCGCCAACTCCGGCACCGAGGCCAACGAGGCGGCGCTGAAGCTCGCCATCAAGTACGGCAAGGCGCACGGCAAGAGCTACTTCGTCGCCGCCGAGATGGGCTTCCACGGCCGGACCCTCGGCGCGCTCGCGCTCACCGGCAAGGCCTCGATCCGCGACCAGTTCGGGCCGTTCCCGATCGACGTGCGCTTCGTGCCGTACGGCGACGCGGACGCGCTGAAGAACGCGGTGACCGGCGACTGCGCCGCGGTGTTCCTGGAGCCGACCCAGGGCGAGGCCGGGGTCGTGCCGCCGCCGGAGGGATATCTCGCGGCGGCCCGGGAGATCTGCTCGGCGGCCGGTGCGCTGCTCGTGGCCGACGAGATCCAGTCGGCCATCGGACGCACCGGCAGATGGTTCGCCCACCAGGCGGAGGGCGTGCTGCCCGATGTGCTGACGCTGGCCAAGGGCCTCGGCGGCGGCATGCCGATCGGCGCCTGCATCGGCTTCGGCGAGGCGGGTACGGTCTTCGGACTGGGCGACCACGGGTCGACCTTCGGCGGCAACCCGGTGTCGTGCGCCGCCGCGCTCGCCGTGCTCGACACGATCGAGCGCGACGGGCTGCTGGAGCACGCCGAGTCGATGGGGCGGCGGCTCGCCGACGGGATCTCGGCCGTCTCGCACCCGCTGCTGAAGGGGGTCAGGGGCCGCGGGCTGTGGCTGGCCGCGGTGCTGACCTCGGACCGGGCCGCCCGGGTGCAGGCGACGGCACAGGAGGCCGGTTTCCTGGTCAACGCGGTGCAGCCCGATGCCGTACGGCTCGCGCCTCCGCTGGTCGTCACCGACGCCGAGGTGTCGAGCTTCCTCGACGCCTTCCCCGCCATACTGGAGGCCGCAGATGCCTGAGGTTCCGATCGGACAGGGCGCTGACCCGGCGCAAGGCGGACGGGGTGCGGACCCGGCGCAAGCCGGACGGGGCGCTGACCCGGCGCAGATCAGACAGGGCGCGGACTCGGCGCAAATCAGACACTTCCTGCGGGACGACGACCTGTCGCCGGCGGAGCAGGCGGCGGTGCTCGACCTCGCCGAGGAGATGAAGAGGGAGCGCGTGGCCACGGGGGGCCGGCGCAGCCGCTACCGGCCGTTCGAGGGTCCGCAGACGGTGGCCGTGCTGTTCGACAAGGCCTCCACGCGCACCCGGCTCTCGTTCGGCGTCGGCATCGCCGAGCTCGGCGGTCAGCCGCTGGTGATGGAGGTCGGCTCCTCGCAGATGGGGCGCGGCGAGCCGATCGAGGACACCGCCCGTGTGCTGTCGCGCCAGGTGGCGGCGATCGTGTGGCGGACCGGGGGGCAGGAGCGAATCGAGGCGATGGCGTCGGCGTCCTCGGTCCCGGTGGTGAACGCGCTGACCGACGAGTTCCACCCGTGCCAGGTGCTGGCCGACCTGCTCACGATCCGCGAGCACCGGGGCGTCCTGCGCGGGGTGTCCCTGGCCTACCTGGGGGACGGGGCGAACAACATGGCCCACTCCTACCTGCTGGGCGGGGCCACGGCCGGCATGCACGTACGGATCGGCGCCCCGGCCGGATACCTCCCGGACGCCGTGGTGGTGCAGCGTGCCGCGCAGATCGCGGCGGAGACGGGCGGCTCGGTCAGCGTGATCAGCGACCCGGAGGCGGCGGTCGCCGACGCCCACGTCGTCGCGACCG
>BCRI01000003.1 GCA_001552515.1 Sphaerimonospora mesophila NBRC 14179 = JCM 3151 | reverse complement strand
CACCAGGGCCGGGGCGCGGGCCCTGGTCGACGCGGGGGCCGACGCGGTCAAGGTCGGCGTGGGCCCCGGCTCCATCTGCACGACCAGGGTCGTCGCCGGCGTGGGGGCGCCGCAACTGACCGCGATCTACGAGGCGGCCCAGGCCTGTGCGCCGGCGGGCGTGCCGGTCATCGGCGACGGCGGCCTGCAGTACTCGGGGGACATCGCCAAGGCGCTGGCCGCCGGCGCCGACACGGTCATGCTGGGCTCGCTGCTGGCCGGCTGCGAGGAGTCGCCCGGCGAGCTGATCTTCATCAACGGCAAGCAGTTCAAGTCCTACCGGGGCATGGGCTCGCTCGGTGCGGTACGGAACCGCGAGCGCGGCGGCGAGTCCTTCAGCAAGGACCGGTACGCCCAGGCCGAGGTGTCCGGGGAGGACAAGTACATCCCCGAGGGCATCGAAGGCCAGGTGCCCTACCGTGGTCCCGTCGCGGCGGTGGCCCATCAACTCGTCGGCGGGCTGCGCCAGGGCATGTGGTACACCGGCTCCCGGACGATCGCCGAGATGCACGAGAAGGCGCAGCTCATGCCCATCACGGTGGCGGGCCTCAAGGAGAGCCACCCGCACGACATCCAGATGACGGTCGAGGCGCCGAACTACCACCGGCGCTAGCCATTCACGTTCAAGAGCGCAAGAGCCAGGAAGAGAAGAACAGGCGGGATGACTCAGGTGGAGATCGGGCGCGGTAAGAGCGGGCGGCGGGCGTACGCGCTGGACGAGATCGGCATCGTGCCGTCCCGGCGTACCCGTGACCCCGAGGAGGTCTCGATCTCCTGGCAGATCGACGCCTACCGGTTCGAGTCGCCGCTCGTGGCGAGCCCGATGGACAGCGTGGTCTCCCCGGCGACGGCCATCGAGATCGGCCGGCTGGGCGGTTTGGCCGTGCTCGACCTGGAGGGCCTGTGGACGCGCTATGACGACCCGCAGCCGCTGCTGGAGGAGGTCGCCGCCCTCGATCAGGAGGCCGCGACCAGGCGGTTGCAGGAGATCTACGCCGCGCCGATCCAGGACGAGCTGATCGGGCGGCGGATCGAGGAGATCCGCGCCGGAGGCGTGACGACGGCGGTACGGCTGTCGCCGCAGCGGACCGTGCAGCACCACAAGGCCGTGATCGACGCCGGCGTGGACATCTTCGTGATCCGCGGCACCACGGTCTCCGCGGAGCACGTGTCCGGCCGGGCCGAGCCGCTGAACCTGAAGCGGTTCATCTACGAGCTCGACGTTCCCGTCATCGTCGGCGGCTGTGCGACGTACACGGCGGCGCTGCACCTCATGCGGACCGGCGCGGCGGGCGTGCTCGTCGGGTTCGGCGGCGGCGCCTCGCACACCACGCGCACCGTGCTCGGTGTGGCCGTGCCGATGGCCACGGCGATCTCCGATGTCGCGGCCGCGCGCCGTGACTACCTCGACGAGTCGGGCGGGCGGTACGTCCACGTGATCGCGGACGGCAGCATGGGCGGGTCCGGCGACATCGCCAAGGCCGTCGCCTGCGGCGCCGACGCCGTGATGGTGGGGTCGCCGCTCGCGAGGGCGACCGACGCCCCCGGCCGCGGGTTCCACTGGGGCTCCGAGGCGCACCACCCCGAGCTGCCGCGCGGCAGGCGGGTCGAGTTCGGCACGATCGGCACGCTGGAGCAGATCCTGCACGGGCCGTCCGTCGTGGCCGACGGCTCCATGAACCTGATGGGCGCGCTCAAGCGCACGATGGCCACCGCCGGATACTCCGACCTCAAGGAGTTCCAGCGCGTCGAGGTCGTCGTCGCGCCGATCCAGCCCTGACGTGACGCACTGAAACGCGTGGGCGGGCGCCCGGTCTCGTGGACCGGGCGCCCGCCGTCTTTCGCGTCCGCCGTCCGCTGCGGGCCGGCGCGATCGCCGGCCGGGTCAGGCCGGGTCTCTGCGTCCCTTCGATCCGCCGCGCCGGGCCGCGGCCCAGATGGCGATCCCCCCGCCGAGCAGCAGCGCCGTCGTCACACCCCACGGCGGTACGGCGTCGCCGGGATCCGCCTTCGCCGAGATCACCGGCGGCATGCCGTAGCCGCCGGCCGCGCCGTCGTTCGCGTACGCCGAACCCGGCAACTTGTCCGCGTACCGACCGGCCACCAGGCGCTGGTAGTCCGCGAGTGGCATGCCCTCCCCGACGGAGTTCCGTGCCTCCTCGTTGAGCGGGACGATCCGGCCGCTCCTGAGGGCGTACCAGGCGTTGATCTGCGGTTCGCGGAAGACCGTGCCCGGCTGCGTCGCGTAGCGCTGCTCGTCGTCACCACTGGCGATGTTGCTCACCTGCCAGCGGCCGGTGGGCGTACGGGTCGTCCAGAGAGAGGCGGTCTGGCCGTCGGCCGAGGTGGCCGGGGTGGCGAGGAACGCGAACTGGGCGACCTGGCTGGAGCGGCCGGCGACGAAGGCGGGGTTGAGGTAGTTGACCACCACCATCTGCTCGCCCACCTGGGCCGCGACCGTCGATGGCCGGGCACCCGGCTCGGGCGGCGCGCCCTTGGTGGCGAAGAACCGGCCGAGGATCTGGCGGATCTCCGCGCTGTCGATCGCCGCGTGGGCCGCGGCCATCTCGGCTGGGCCGGGTGCGGCCGCCAGGGCCTCTGTCCGCGCGGCGGGGTCGGGGCCGCTCGGCGCCGCCTGTGCGGCGAGCGGGGCGAACACGACGGAGCCCGCCAGTGTGGCGATTGTGATGACGCGCTTCATGCGGGCCTCCTCATGCACCGATGTTGTGGAGGGAATGGGTCCAGAAGAAGTTCGAGTTGCCGACGTACCAGTTGTAGGTCGCCCAGTTGTAGCGGGTGGTCGACGGCCACGGATCGCCCCAGTAGACCCAGGACCGGCTCTGGTCGTAGCCGTAGATCGTCTGCATGTGGCCGCCGCCCGAGGTCCACTGGATGCGGGCCATGACCGGGTGGTGGGCGTCGATGTTCCTGATGATGGTGCTGTAGGACAGGTAGCCGTTGAGGTAGTTGCCCGGTGAGATCCCGATCGTCCGGAAGGCGTTCTGGTCGTTGGCGAGGGTGGCCTGGTTGTTCGGGCAGCCGCTGTTGAGCGCCCGGTTGAAGGCCAGGTTGCAGAACTGGTTCTGGCTGTAGGAGTGGCCGTAGTAGGCGGCGACCGTGTTGCCGGCGGCCGCCCAGCACCAGTTGGTGTTCTGCTGGGCCTGCATGTCGATGTCGAGCCGATACCAGGTGTAGGCGTGGGCGGTGCCGGTCGCCGCCATCCAGGTCCCGGCCGCCAGCGCGAGCGCGCCGGTCGTCCGTAGGAGCTTGCGGACAGGGGAACGCATGTCGCACTCCTTCGAGTGAGGGGGGTCGGGCACGATGGTCCGGCTCGGCGCGGTGCCGTACAAGCGGGGGTCGCGGCCGTCGTGGGCGACTGTGAACGGGGATGTGAAGCCCGGCATGACATGGACCGACACGAGTGACGGAAGGGGAAGAGTTTGTGAAAATTCACATATGTCGGGTGAGCGGGAGTTACAGGCCGCGCTCCGGGACGGTCCCTTCCACGTCGCGCTGCGTACGGCGGTGGAGGCACGCGGCCTGACGCTGGACCGGCTGCGGCACCGTCTGCGGGAACGCGGCCTGCGGATCGGCACGACGAGCCTGAGCTACTGGCAGCAGGGGCTGCGCCGTCCGGAACGTCCCGAATCGTTGCGTGCCGTACGCGCACTGGAACAGATCCTCGCCCTGCCTCCGCGCTCCCTGACGGACCTGCTCGGCCCGCCCCGGCCCCGCGGACGCGGCGGGGCACGCGGCGGGGGACGCGGCATGGGGGCGCCGCCGGGCGCGGTGGGCTATGCCACGATCCTGGACGCGGCTCCCGATCTGTCCGCTCTGCTGCGGGAGTTGGACTGGGTGGCCGATGACCGGCGGCTGCACATCGCGGCCATGTACGAGACGGTGCGGATCGGGGCCGATCGGAGCATCATCCGGCGCGAGACGCTTCAGGTGCTGCGCGCGCACGAGGACTCGGCCGACCGGCACATCACGATCTACCAGTGTGATCCGGGCTGCGATGTGGAGCGGATCCGCATCCGGGCGCTGGAGGACTGCCGGCTCGGCCGGGTGCGCCGTCATGGGCCGTCCCGCCTGGTGGCGGCCGAGCTGCTGTTCGATCGAGAGCTGCGGGCCGGCGACACCCAGGTCATCCGGTACGACCTGGTCGACTCCAACGGCATCGAGAGCACACGGTATGAACGCGGTTTCCGCTTTCCGGCGGGCCAGTACACGTTACGCGTGTGCTTCGCCCCGCTCACCCTCCCGGTCCGCATCCACGGCTACACCCGGCGTGGGCCGGCGGCGGACGAGCACGAGCGCAGAGAGCTGACGCTCAACGCGTACCGCTCGGTCCACCAGATGGCCGAGTCCCTCCGACCCGGCCTGGTGGGCATCCGCTGGGACTGGCCGAGCTAATCCGTGATCTTGCGAATACTCGCACATCGAGCCAGGAGCAGGGATTTCACGTTCATGATCTTGCAATTTCTCGCACACCTACCCGCTGAGCAGCCGGAACACTGTTCGTGATCTTGCGCCCACAACTGCAAGATCACCTAACGTGTGGGCGCAGGTCAGGGGGGTAGTGTGCGAGAAACTACAAGATCACGGGGGAGGGGTTCGGGGGGTCGATGATCCACGTGCCGCGCTTCATGACGCTCTCGACCTGGAGATCGTCGCCGAGCACCACGAGATCGGCGTCCTTGCCGACCGAGATCGAGCCGACCCGCCGGTCCAGTCCGAGGACGCGGGCGGGGGTGAGCGACGCCATCAGCGCGGCGTCGACGAGCGAGGCCCCCATTTCCCGGACGGTCCGGCGGAACGCCGTGTCCATGGTCAGGGTGCTTCCCGCGATCGAGCCGGCGCCCGGACCACCGGGGGCGAGCCTGGCCACGCCGTCGGTGACGTCGACCGCCATCGCGCCGAGCCGGTAGCTTCCGTCCCCCAGACCGGCCGCGCCCATCGCGTCCGTGATGAGCGCCGTACGGCCCGGGCCGGCCTGGCGCGCGGCGAGCCGCAGCATGGCCGGGTGGACGTGCACGCCGTCGTTGATGAGCTCGACCGTGACCCGCTCGTCCTCCAGCAGGGCGGCGATCGGGCCGGGGGCGCGATGCCCCAGCTGCGGCATCGCGTTGTAGAGGTGGGTCGCGACCGTGGCCCCCGCGTCGATGCCCGCGGTCGTCCGCTCGTAGTCGGCGTCGCAGTGGCCGATGGCCGCGATCACTCCCTCGGCGGCGGCGTCCCTGATGAGGTCGAGCGCGTTCGGCAGCTCGGGGGCGATCGTGATCATGCGGACGTGGCCCCGGCCGGCCTTGAGCAGCGCCCGGAACTCCGCCCGGTCCGGCTCGCGCAGCTGCGTGGGGTCGTGCGCGCCGCACCGGGATTTCGCGAGGTACGGCCCTTCGAAGTGGATGCCGGCGATGACCCCCTGCTCGCACAGGTCGGCGAGTGCCGAGGTCGCCCGGGTCAGCGCCTCCGGCGCCGCCGTGACCAGGCTGGCGACCGAGGTCGTCGTGCCGTGCCGGAGGTGGAAGGCCGCGCCGGCGGCGGCCGTCTCCGGATCGCCGTCGGGATAGGAGCCACCCGCGCCGCCGTGGTTGTGGATGTCGACGAACCCGGGCACGATCACCCGTCCGCCCAGGCTGTGCCCGTTGCCGTTCCGGGGGCCTGTCCCACGCCCGATGTGCGTGATGCGCCCGTCCTCGATGGTGAGCCAGCCGTCGTGCACCTCGTCCGGGGTCACTACGCGCAGATCCGAGAGAGTCATGCTCATGTGCCCCATCTTTCCGCTTCCGCGCGGCGTTCGCCGTACGGGGTGGGCACCGAGAGTCAGCGCACCGGCTCGGTGGAGAGGATCCGCGCGCGTACGTGCGCGGGCAGCAGGGCGGCCTCTTCGGCGAGCGTCGCGATGAACGCGGTAGCCAGGGGGTCGGGCGCGGCACGGGTGTAGGCCGCGACGGGACGGCTGACCGACGGCCGGGGCTGGAGCACCAGTCCGTCGAAGTGCGACGGGATGATGTTGGCCGGCACGAGCGCGGGACCCAGCCCGGCGGCGGCGAGCACCGGCGCGGCGGCGGTCTGCTCGGTGCGTACGGCGGCACGCGGCTGGAATCCGGCCGCCGCACACGCTTGGTCGAGGACGTCGGCGAGTCCGTTGCCCGGTGCGAAGTGCACCCAGTCGCGGTCGGCGAGGGTGGCCAGGTCGATCCGGCCGGCCGCGGCGCACCCCGCGGGGTCGTCGGCGGACAGCACCACGACGAACGGTTCGATGCCGAGGGACCGGGTCGGGCCGCGCCAGTCCGGCGGAGGTGGTCCGATCCCGAGATCGGCCTGGCCGGCGAGCATCGCGTCGGCCAGTTCGTCGGCGTGCCGATGTTCGAACAGCCTGATCTGGACGCCGGGATGGGATCGGTGCCAGGCGCGCAGGGCCGGCGGGAGCACGCCGAGGCTCATCGAGTAGAGGGTCGCGACCTGTAGTTCGCCCACTTCCAACCCGGATGCCTGCCGCGCTGCGCACCGTGCCCGTTCGGCGTCGGCGAGCGCGGCACGGGCGTGCGGCAGCATCGCGCGGCCCATCGCGGTGAGCCGCACCGAGCGGGGCAGACGTTCCAGGAGCGCGCCGCCGTAGTCGCGCTCCAGCGCGCGCACCTGGTGGGACAGCGCCGGTTGCGAGACGTGGAGCAACTCGGCGGCCCGGGTGAACGAACCCTCGTCCACGATCGTGACCAGATATTCGAGCTGACGCAGCGATGCCATGAAGAAATCTTATGCCTTCGGTGAATATTATGTCTTGGACTAATGTGTGTGGTGCGGGCAGCATGGCGGCATGCCCGAAGAGAACAAGGTCGCCCTCGTCGTCGGATCGAACGGGGTGATCGGCCGCAATCTGATCGACCACCTCGTGCAACTCGGCGACTGGGACATAATCGGCCTGTCACGAAGGGGTGGGACCGACGCCGGCCGGGTCCGCCACATCGCGGTCGACCTGCTGGACGAGGAAGACGGCCGGGAGCGGCTGCGCGGTCTCGAACACGTCACCCACATCTTCTACGCCGCCTTCCAGGACCGTCCGACCTGGGCCGAGCTCGTGCCGCCCAACCTCGCCATGCTCGTCAACGTCGTCGAGGCGGTCGAGGCCGTCGCACCCGGCCTGCGCCACGTCAGCCTCATGCAGGGCTACAAGGTGTACGGCGCTCATCTCGGCCCGTTCAAGACACCGGCCCGCGAGGACGACCCGCACCACATGCCACCCGAGTTCAACGTGGACCAGCAGAACTTCCTCGAGGCGCGGCAGAAGGGGAAGACCTGGACCTGGTCGGCGCTGCGTCCCTCGGTGGTGTGCGGCTTCGCCCTCGGCAACCCGATGAACCTGGCGATGGTGATCGCGGTGTACGCCGCGATCTCCAAGGAACTCGGGCTGCCGCTGCGGTTTCCCGGCAAACCGGGTGCCTACCACACGCTCCTGGAGATGACCGATGCCGGCCTGCTCGCGAAGGCGACGGTCTGGGCCGCGACCGAGGAGCGGTGCGCCAACCAGGCGTTCAACATCAACAACGGTGATCTTTTCCGCTGGAACGAGATGTGGCCCAAGATCGCCCGGTTCTTCGACCTCGAGGTGGCGCCTCCGCTGCCCATGTCGCTCGATGTCGTCATGGCGGACAAGGAACCGCTGTGGAACGACATGGTCGAACGGCACGGCCTGGCGAAGAACTCCTATCAGGAGGTATCGTCCTGGCGCTTCGGCGACGCGGTCTTCTCCTGGGACTACGACTTCCTGGCCGACGGCTCGAAGGCGCGACGGTTCGGCTTCCATGACTTCGTCGACACCGAGGAGATGTTCATGAACATCTTCGCCGACTTCCGCCGACGAAAGATCATCCCGTGAGGCGGGCGCGATGAGAGACGCCTACCTGGACCGGCTCCCGATCGCCGGAAGGCTCGTCTCCGAGAACTTCGCAGGCTGGCCGCCGTCGCTGCGCGAGGAGTTCGCGCGGGGCGGCGCCAACGGAAAAGTCGGACAGCATCTGCTCAGCGAGACCAGCCGGCTGCGCGTGTGGGAGATCCGGCTGGCGCCGGGCGAACGGGTGCCCGCACACTGTCACGTCCTCGACTACTCCTGGACCGCGCTGACCGACGGCCACAGCCGGCAGCACACGCACGATGGGACCACGCGCGAGGTGACCTACCGGCAGGGCGAGACCCGAGAGTACGGCTTCGCCCACGGTGAGTACCTACTGCACGATCTCGAGAACATCGGTTGCGGAGAGCTGGCCTTCATCACCGTCGAGTTCCTGCAGAGCGCGAACCCTCCCCTGCCGCTCATCTGACAGCGAAGGACACCCCCCATATGCTGACCACCGACCCCGAGCCCACCGCACTCCGATCACGCAAACCCCTCACTCCTCGCCAGGTCGCGTTCGCGGCCATGGCGGGGAACGCCATCGAGCTGTACGACTTCATCCTGTATTCGTTCATCGCGGCGACGGTCTTCGGTCCGCTGTTCTTTCCCAGCTTCGAACCGTGGCTCGGCACCCTGGCCGCGCTGTCCGGACACGCCGTGGCATTCCTGGTCCGCCCGCTCGGCGCCGTCGTGTTCGGACGGGTGGGCGACCGCCTGGGCAGGCGCCCCGCCCTGCTGCTCTCGCTCGCGATGATGGGTGTGGCCACCCTCGGGATCGGCCTGCTCCCGACCTATACGGCGATCGGCGTCGCCGCGCCGGTCGTGCTGGTGGTCCTGAGGCTGCTGCAAGGTCTGGCCGTGGGCGGCGAGTATCCCGGCGCCGTGGTGGTGGCCGTCGAGCACGCGCCCCCGAGGTTCGCCACGTTGTACGGCGCCTTCCCGCAGATGGGGAACATGATCGGAATTCTCCTCGCGGGCATTTCCCTGCTGCTGGCGAACCTGGTGTCGGGCGAGGCCTGGCAGAGCTGGGGGTGGCGCCTCCCGTTCCTGTTCAGTGCGGTGCTCGTCCTGTTCGGCCTGTTCCTGCGTACCCGCCTGGCAGAGACGCCGGAGTTCGTCGAGGCGTCCGCACGTGTCGACGGACAGCGTCGCGTACCGGGCGGGATCGGGACGTTGCTGCGCGAGGCGCCGATGCCGCTGGTGATCTGCGTGCTCATGTGGCTCGGCCCGGTGACCTACGGCTACGCGTTCCTGACCAGCCTCCTGGCCTACGTCAAGAACTACCGGGCGGAGTTGTCACCGGTGCACGTCCAGGTCGGCCTGGTGCTGACGGCGGCGGCCCTTGTCCTGCTGGTGATGGTCAGCGGCCTCAACGGCGACAGATGGGGCCGGGAACGCCTGGTGATCGGCTCGGGAGTGCTGATGGTCGCCTGGGCCGTGCCGTCCTATCTGCTCGTCGACGCGGCCACGCCGGGTACGTTGTGGACGGCGATGCTTGTGGGGGCCGTTTCCTACGGGGTCTTCGGCGGGGTCGCACCGTCGATCATGTCGCGGATGTTCCCCGTCGATGTCCGCTACATCGGGGTGGCGATCGCCATCGCGGCCAGCGCGCTCGTAGGCGGTGCTCTGCTGCCCCTCGGGGCACTCGCGATGGTCGGCGCATCCGGCGGATCATCGGTCCCCATGATGGTGATGATGGGCCTGTCCGGACTCGCCACCACGGTCGGCGGCCTGATGCTGCGCAGCCGGACGGGCCAACGGGCGAAGTGAGACGAGATACGCCGAGGGAAGAGGAGAACCCGGCCGTGGCGCTGGACCCGCAGATCGCCGCCGTGCTCGAGGCCAGGAGGGATCTGGACCCGTGGCAGGCCGGAGAACCGACGGTCGCTGCGGTGCGTGCGGGCACCGGGGCGTACCTGAAGCTCCAGGGGGGGCCTCGGGCGGTCGCCCGCGTGACGCGGGTGACGGTTCCCGGGCCGGGCGGCAGACTGCCACTGCGGATCTACCACCCGTTCGGAGCGCCGCCTTTCGCCTGCCTGGTCCAGTTTCACGGCGGCGGCTGGGTGGCCGGAGATCTCGATCTGTACGACATCCCGGCACGATGGCTCGCCGACGCGTCCGGTTGCGTGATCATAACGGTCGACTACCGGAGGGCGCCCGAGCATCCCTTTCCCGCGCCGCTCGACGATTGCCTGGCGGCCGTCCGGTGGACGGCGGACAACGCATGGCGGATCGGCGTGGATCCGCAGCGCATCGGCGTGATGGGGGACAGCGCGGGCGGGAACCTCGCGGCGGCGGTGTCTCTACGCGCCCGCGACGAGGGTGGTCCGGACATCCGGTTGCAGGTCCTCGTCTACCCTGCCACCGACGCCGCCTGCGCCACACCGTCCTATGAGACGTATGCGGTGGGGTACGGACTGGAGAGCCGGATGATGCGGTGGTACTGGGAACGTTATCTGGCGGACCCGGCCGATGCCGGGAACGCGCTCGCCTCCCCGCTCAGGGCGGCGGACCTCACCGATCTGCCGCCCACCGCGGTGATGACCGCGGAGTACGACCCCCTGCGTGACGACGGCGAACGGTACGCGGCCCGGCTGCGGAGCGCGGGCGTGCCGGTCACGCTGACCAGGTATGGCGGGATGGTCCACGCGTTCTTCCTGATGGGAGGGGTGGTGGATCGCACCGCCGGTCTGGTCGGAGAGATCGTTCGCGAAGCGAGGCAGGCGTTCGCCCCCGCAGGGTCGTTGGTCCCCGGGACAGGGGCCCGATTGCCCTGCCTCGTCGCGCGGCGCGATCGGTAGCTTGGGCTCGGGAGGTCGGATCATGCGTGTCGCGGTGTTCAGTGCCAAGCCGTACGACGAGCAGTCGCTCCGAGCGGCGAACGACGAGGCGGGGCACGAGATGGTGTTCCTGGAGTCGCGGCTGTCGGCGAAGACCGCGGCGCTGGCGGCCGAATGCGAGGCGGTGTGCGCGTTCGTCAACGACGACCTCGGTGCCGAGACCCTCACCGCGCTCGCCGGTCACGGGGTGCGGCTGATCGCGCTGCGCTCGGCCGGGTTCAACCATGTCGACCTGGCGGCGGCGGCCCGGCTGGGGCTGACCGTGGCGCGGGTGCCCGGATACTCGCCCCATGCGGTCGCGGAACACTGCGCCGGGCTCATCCTCACGCTCAACCGGAAGATCCATCGCGCCTTCAACCGGGTGCGGGAGAACAATTTCAACCTGACCGGCCTGCTGGGATTCGACCTGCACGACAAGACGGTCGGAGTGATCGGCACCGGCAAGATCGGTGTTTGCTTCGTCCGGATCATGGCCGGGTTCGGCTGCCGGATCCTCGCGACCGATCCGTACCCGAGTGAGGAAGCCCGGCGCGCCGGCGCGGAGTACGTGCCGCTGGACACGCTGCTCGCCGAGTCGCACATCGTCACCCTGCACTGCCCGCTCGGACCGGACACCCATCATCTGATCGACCGGGAGCGGATCGCCCGGATGCGGGACGGGGTCATGCTCATCAACACCAGTCGCGGCGCGCTGGTGGACACGGCCGCGGTCATCCAGGGGCTGAAGAGCGGCAAGATCGGCTATCTGGGCCTCGACGTGTACGAGGAGGAGGCCGATCTGTTCTTCGAGGACCTGTCCGACCAACTCCCGAGGGACGAGGTGTTCTCCCGGTTGCTCACGTTCCCGAACGTGCTGATCACCGGGCACCAGGCGTTCTTCACGGCCGAGGCGCTGCACAACATCGCCGCCACCACGATCTCCAACATCACCGCCTTCGAACGTGACGGGACACCCGTGCACGAGGTCGTCGCCGAACCCGTGTCCTGATGGTCACGACCGTGCTCGGCGGCCGGGCCCGGACGTACGGCACCGCGAGCGAGATGTCAGCGGCTTCCAAGTGAAGATCGATAGGCTCTCCGGCGGGACCGGAGTTCGGCTCACGACCATGATGGGGGAAGCATGATGACGCATGCGGTTGTCCGGCGGATGGGCCGTCCGGCGCTGGTGGCGGCGCTGGCCGTCGGGATGCTGCCGGGCGGCGTCGCGCCCGCCGCGGCCACCACTGCCGCCCTTGCCACCACCGCCGCATCCGCCACCTCGTCCACCGCTTACGCGCCCGGCACGTTCGGGCCGTTCGGATATGGCGGGGTGAAGCTCGGGATGAGCGCCAAGCAGGCTCGGGCGACCAGGAAGATCGTGCCCAAGACCGGCTGGAGCCAGTGCACCGCCTGGGACCTGAAGGCGCATCCGACCGGTCG
Source organism: Sphaerimonospora mesophila NBRC 14179 = JCM 3151 (assembly GCA_001552515.1). Lineage (GTDB taxonomy): Bacteria > Actinomycetota > Actinomycetes > Streptosporangiales > Streptosporangiaceae > Sphaerimonospora > Sphaerimonospora mesophila. The sequence goes on along the minus strand of BCRI01000003.1, from coordinate 124,917 downwards.
TGACCGGGTGGGCCTGTTCATCTCCAAGCGCCGCGGCGTGGCCGTGATCTTCGCTCCCAAGGGGGTCGGGACCCCGCAGCGGATCGGGCTCGGCTCCACGGAGAGGGAGTTGAAGAAGGCCTACCCCGGCCTGAAGCGGTCGGCGAGCGGCTACCGGTACGTCACGGTTCCTGGCAACAGTAAGGCTTCCTACCTCTTCCTGCTGTCCCGCGGCCGGATCTACGAGATGGCCCTCACGCTCAAGACCCAGGACTGCGTGAACTGATGGGCTGAGCGGTCGTCCGGGCGGGGGCCGCGCGGAACCGACATTTCGGGAGATCCTTGGGAAAGGGGAGGTTAAACAGGATTCCCGCTGGGCTACCCGTGGGTAGATTTACCAGGGCAGAGGCGAGAAGCCGTACAGAGGGAGCCCTATGTCGGTGAGGATGGGTGCGGCGCGGCTCGGCCCGGCTGAACGCGCCTCCGCGTTGGCGCGGATGGAGTCGCAGGAACTCGACCTGGTGGTGATCGGCGGCGGCGTCGTCGGGGCCGGGGTGGCCCTGGACGCCGCGACCCGCGGCCTGTCCGTGGGGCTCGTCGAGGCGAGGGACTTCGCCTCCGGGACGTCGTCGCGATCGTCCAAGCTGATCCACGGCGGGCTGCGTTACCTGGAGCAGTTCGACTTCGACCTGGTCAGGGAGGCCCTGCGGGAGCGTTCGATGCTCCTCCAGCGGATCGCGCCCCATCTGGTGCGGCCGGTGCCGTTCCTGTTCCCGCTGGCCCACCCCGTCTGGGAGCGCCCGTACATCGGGGCCGGGATGATCCTCTACGACACGCTCGGCTTCTCCTTCGGCGCCGGACGCGGGGTGCCGGGGCATCGGCACCTGACCAGGAAGGCCGCCCTCCGGGTGGCCCCCGCGCTGAAGCGGTCCGCGTTCAGCGGGGCCGTGCAGTACTGGGACGCCCAGGTCGACGACGCGCGTTATGTCATGACCATGCTCAGGACGGCCGCGACGTACGGCGCGAACATCGCCGCACGCGCACAGGCGATCGGCTTCCTGCGGGAGGGCGAGCGGGTCACCGGTGTGCGGGTACGCGACCTGGAGACCGGCGCCGAGCTGGACGTACGTGCCGGCCAGGTCGTCAACGCGACCGGGGTGTGGACCGACGAGATCCAGCAGCTCGTCGGCGGGCGCGGGCAGATCCACGTCCGGGCGTCCAAGGGCATCCACCTGGTGGTGCCCCGCGATCGGATCCACTCCCTCACCGGCATCGTCATGCGCACCGAGAAGTCGGTGCTGTTCGTCATCCCGTGGGGCCGCCACTGGATCATCGGGACGACCGACACCGAGTGGACGCTCGACAAGGGGCGTCCCGCCGCCTCCCGGACCGACATCGACTACCTGCTCGATCACGTCAACTCCGTGCTGGCGGTGCCGCTGACCAGGGACGACGTCGAGGGCGTCTACGCCGGGCTGCGGCCGCTGCTCGCCGGGGAGTCGGAGGAGACCTCCAAGCTGTCGCGCAAGCACGTGGTCGCGCATCCGGTGCCCGGCCTGGTCATGGTGGCCGGCGGAAAGTTCACCACCTATCGCGTGATGGCCGCCGACGCGGTGGACGCGGTCGCCCACGGTCTCGACCAGCGGGTGCCCCGGTCGTGTACGCACCTGGTGCCGCTCGTGGGGGCAGAGGGCTTCCAGGCGCTGTGGAACTCCCGCTACCGCCTGGCCCGCTCGTCCGGGCTGCACGTCGCCAGGATCGAGCACCTGCTCAGGAGGTACGGCTCGATGATCGACGAGGTGCTGGCGCTCATCGAGGAGGATCCCTCGCTCGGGCGCCCGCTCGCCGGCGCCGACGACCACCTCCGGGCCGAGATCGTGTACGCCGCCACGCACGAGGGCGCCCGGCACCTCAGCGACACGCTGGCCCGGCGCACGCGGATCTCGATCGAGACCTTCCACCGGGGCGCGGCCGTCGCTCAGGAGGCCGCCGAGCTCATGGCGGGCCCGCTCGGCTGGGACGCCGAGCAGATCAAGCGCGAGGTCGAGCACTACACCAAGCGCGTCGAGGCCGAGCGGGCCTCCCAGGAGCAGGACTCCGACCGGGAGGCCGACGCGATCCGCCTCGGCGCCCCCGAGATCGTCCCCATGATCTGACGTTCGGCATCAGGCCTGGCCGTGCGTCATGGGCAGGTCCGGATTCGGTGGGGTGGCCCGGGGGGCTACGGCGAGCCGAGCCGTACGGACCTGGTCAGCCGAACGGGATCCACGCCCGGTCGGCGAGGGTCTCGATGTCGCTGACCTTGACCCCGAGGTCGGAGATGGTCCAGACGTCGTCACCGATCACGACACTGCGCCGGATGCCCTGGTCGGCCGGGACGAACTCGTCGTTGAGCCGCCGCGGGGTGGGGTGTTCGATCGTGCCGGCCCTGGTGATGCCGCCGTCGCCGACACGTAACGCCAGCGCGACGCTCCCCTTCGGGGCGCTCTCGCCCCAGGTCATGAGCGGCACCATGGCCAGGCCCGTACGGCTGCCGGCCTCCTGCGGCGGCCAGTAGAGGAAGGCGTGCGGGTCCCACTCGGCCTCGGAACCCGACTTCCGCTGGTGGAAGCGGGACAGCAGCCGGGGAGCGGCCGGATCGGCCACGTCGAACAGCGAGATCTGCGTGCCTCGCACGCGGCCCTGCCCGTCCGCCTCCTGGCCGATGCCGATCAGCCGGTCCGGTCCGCCGGGATGGAGATAGGCCGAGTAGCCGCTGATCTTCAGTTCTCCGGTGACCTTCGGGGCGGCCGGGTCGCGCAGGTCCAGCGCGTACAGCGGGTCGGTCTGCCGGAACGTCACCACATATCCGAGATCGCCGATGAAGCGGACCGAGTAGATCCGCTCGCCCCGGCCCAGGCCGGTCACCTCGCCCCGCTCGGCCAGAGTGTCGGCGCTCAGCACGTGGACGCCGCTCTCGCTCGTGCCGGGGGTCGTGCCGGACACCTCGGTGTCACTGGTCGTCGCCACTCGCAGGTGGCCCGCGTGCTCCGACAGCGAATACTGGTTGAGCAGCCGTCCCGGCACGCTCCCCGAGGTGACGTACCGCGGCGCGCCGGGCCCGGTGACGTCGAAGCGGTGCACCTCCGTCCGCTCCGGAGGGGCGGCGGATCCGCCGGGCCGTCCGGAGACGGCGGCCGGGTCGCCGTGGAACCACCAGCGGGGATTGCTGGTGACGTAGAGGCTGCTCCGGGTGCCGTACACGGTGTCCCCGTCGGCGGCCACGCTGATCGGCGCGGCACCGGAGAGGTCACTGGAGAGGTCGCCGTTCAGGTCGATGGTGTGGATGGTCAGCATCGAGGTCCCGGTGAACTCGGCCGGATGGCTCACCCGGTCGCAGCCCACCCGGGCGGTACGGCTCGCGCCGCCCGACTCGATCTCGTACGTCGGCAGCCACGCCTCGATGGGCGCGGCCAGCACCGTCTCCCGGTTGCGCTGGAGCAGCCTGGGCTCGGGCGTGTCCGGTTCCTGCGGGGGAAAGGCGATCGCCGGCTGGGACCGGAGGACGATCCGTACGGTCGAGCCGACCTGGCGGGCGTCGATGTGCGTGCCCCGGGCGGTCAGCGCGCCGAGTTCCCTGGGCCGCTCCCCGGACAGGTCCACCAGGACGTACCTCGACTCGCCCTGCCCCGGGCGGACCTTCGCCATCGCCCGGAACGGCAGGATCTCCACGCCCTGGAACAGCACGAGCGCGCGGTCCCCGGAGACGAGCAGCTCACCCGGGGCCCAGGCCTGGTCCTGCGGGACGAGCCGCAGCGTGCCGGTGACCCGCCGGGTCTCGGCGTCGATCACCCGCAGCACACCCCGGTTGACGGTGATCACCCGCTTTCCGTCGGTCTTCACCAGATCGGGCTCGTCCACCCCGGCCTCGTGCACGTTCGTGGTCGAGTGCGGCCGGCCGGCGGTGTCGGAGCGGGCGGCGACCGGGGCCTGCTCACCCGCCGCCGCGTCCTCCGCCGCGAACGTCATGACCATCCCGTCGAGGCCCCAGGGCGTCACGTGTTCCGCCGTCGCCGCCCGCAGCCCGGTGAGCATCTCGTCGCAGTCGGTGTAGGAGACCAGCCTGATCGCGCCGCTCAGGTCCGCCGGGGCCGGGCCCGAGGGCTGTGCCGTACGGCCTCCGGAGCATGCCGTGGTCAGCAGCCCGGCGAGGGCGAGAACGCCCGCCGTACGCATCGATATCGTCATGTCCCCTACCACGGATCCGGATGTCCGCCGGTTCGACGGAGATCACAGGGCCTCGTATGCGGGGAAAAAACCTATACAGGGCAGGCTTACCACTGGTAAGAACAAAACGTGCCGAAGCCACGTGGGAAGTACGGGGTGGACGCCCCGGGAGTGCCTGCCGGACTCGCAGCGGGCGGAGTCGCCGAGCTGGTCCTCGCCGTGGTGTTGTTCGCGGTCGGCTGGCCGATCCCGGCCCTGGTGCTGCTGGTCGGCGGGATGACCATGGTGGTCGCGGCGGCGGTGTTCGCGCACACCACCCTGCGCGGCAAGTTCCAGGTCTGGGACGAGGAGCTGGATCGGCTGGGCCTGACCGGGAGCGAGCGGGTCCTCGACCTCGGCTGCGGCCGCGGTCTCGTCCTGATCAAGGCGGCGGGTCGGCTCCGCGACGGCTCGGCCACCGGGCTCGACCTGTGGACCAGGGACCAGTCGGGCAACAGCCGGGAGGCGACCCTGGCCAACGCGCGGGCCGAGGGGGTGGCAGACCGGGTCGAACTGGTCACCGGCGACATGCGCGATCTGCCGTTCGAGGACGGGTCGTTCGACCTGGTCGTGTCCAGCCTGGCCGTGCACAACATCCCGGACCGCGAGGGGCGGGCGGCGGCGGTGCGCGAGGCGTTCCGGGTGCTCGCGCCGGGCGGCAGGCTGCGGCTGGCGGACTTCCGCCACGCCCGCGACTACGCCGAGATCCTGCGCGAGTGCGCGGCGGCGGACGTGCGCGTCTACGACCTCGGCCGGCGGTTCTGGTACGGCGGGCCGCACGCGCGGACTCTGATGGTCGCCTGCGAGCGGCCCTGACGCCGTGCCGGATCGGCCGCCGCCTCCGTCACCGGGGCAGGCCGTCCAGCCATTCCCGTGCCGCGGCGAACCACGCCGTGGCGTTGCGGTGCAGGTTGAGCGCGTGCCCGGCCCCGTCGAGCACGAAGGTCTCCAGGCGGGCCTCCGCCGGGAAGAACCAGCTCTCCCATGTCTTCACCGCCGCCGCGTCGGTGCACTGGAGATAGGGCCCGTTGCAGAACAGGTCGTCGTGCCGCCCGACCGCGAGGAACACCGGGACCCGCACCGCACCGGAGATCGCGGGATCCCCGGCCTCGGCCAGGGTGGCCTGCTCACCGGTGGTCATCGTCGTCTTCGTCAGCTCGATCACCGACGGCATCGGCGGCGAGGCGCCGGCCCGGTCGAGGAACAGGTCGGCCCGGCTGCCCGCCTTGGTGGTGAGGTACCCGGACGGCGGGCGGGTCAGCCCGAGCAGTGGGTCGTCGGCGGCGGGGACGATGGCCTGGTTGAGCTCCTCCAGCTTGGGCCCGACCGAGTGGACGAAGCCGGTGACCGCCAGCGCGTCCAGGTCAGCGTGCCGGGCCGCCTCGGTGAGCAGAACGCTGGAGCCGAAGGAGTGTCCCACCCCGATCACCCGCCGATAGGCGTGGCCGTCCACGGCGCCGGTGCGCAACCGGCCCACGACCTCGTGGATCGCGCCGACCTCGCTGCCGAGGTCGGTGGCCGCCGCCGGCGTGCGGTCGCTAAGGCCGGTGCCCGGCCGGTCGAGCGCGAGCACGGCGTACCCCGCGTCGGCCATGTACCGCACGTACGACGGGGTGCGGGCGTCGGCCGGAGTGAGCCAGTACGCCTGGTCGAAGGTGGCGCCGGCGAGCAGTAGCTGGACGGTGTCCGGCGCCTGGCCGGACGGCAGGCACAGGGTGCCCCGGAGCGTGGCGGTCTGCTCCGCCACGGGCGCCGGCACGGAGACCAACCGGCACCTGGGCGCGGTGGCGGCGGCGGCCGGCGCGGGGAGGGCGGCGGGCGCGACGGTGAGCAGCACAAGCCCCGCGAGGGCGGTGAGCCGGGCCAACGAGAAGCGCGGCGGCCGGTTCTCGGACATCTGGACCTCCTTCAGGCCGGTACGGCGGACAGGCTCGGCAGCACCTTGTCCAGGAACCTTTCGAGGCTCGCCACGGCGAGGTCCCCGGGGACCGCCCCGAAGTCCATCTGCCACAGGAACCCGTCCACTCCGAGCACCCCGGCGATCTCCTGGACGCGTTCGCTCACCGTGGTCGGCGAGCCGACGACCGCGCTGCCCATGCTCCGGAACGACACGGGGTCGAGTGCGCGGATCGCCCGGCTCATGCCGGTGTAACCGCGATAGTCGTCGGAGGCGGTCGCCACCCACGTGTCGGTGGCCTCGGCCCAGACGTCGAGGTACGTACGCAGCAGGGGGTCGGCGATCCGCCGGGCGTCCTCGTCGGTGTCGCCCACGTACAGCGGGAGGCTGGCCACCACCCGTGACGGGTGCCGGTGACCGGATTCGGCGAAGGCCTCCCGGTAGACGGCGATGTGGTCGCTCATCTCGCTGAGCGGGGTGAGCGCGGGGGTGACGAGCAGGTTGAACCCCCGCTCCCCGATCCAGGCGAAGCTGGAGCGGGAGCGGACCGCCGCGACCCACACGGGAGGATGCGGCCGCTGTGTCGGGCGCGGCAGGATCGTCACGTCCCGGAACTCGAAGAACGGGGTGCGCACGCTGACCCGCTCCTCGGTCCACAGCCGCAGCACGGTGTCGACGGTCGTGGTGAAGCGCTCCCTGCTGCCGTCCATCTGCACCTGGAACGCCTCGAACTCCTGCGGCAGGTACGCGCGTGCGAAGCCGACGTCGAGTCGCCCCCCGCTGATCGCGTCCACCATCGCGGCCTCGGAGGCGAGCCGGATGGGGTGGTGGAAGACCGGCAGCACGCATCCCGTCATCAGCCGGATCCGGCTGGTCGCGGCGGCCACGGCGGACAGGAAGGCCAGCGGGCTCGGACAGTAGCCGCCGTAGCCGCCGAGATAGTGCTCGGTCATCTTCACGTGGCTCATCCCGCCCTGGTCGGCGAGACGGCTCAGCAGCAGTACGTCGCGGAAGTAGTCGTGGGGTGCCTTCGTCTCGGGCACGCAGTCCGGGAGCAGGGACAGGCCGTGGAACATGCGGGTTCCTTTCTCCGCGTGTGACCCCCTAGGCCACCGCGAACAGGAAGAACGTGACGTGCGCCACCATCAGCGGGAGCAGCGCGGGGTAGTGCCAGAACAGGACGCTGTGCGTGAGTCCCATCACGATCGCGCCGACGACGGGGAACATCGCGGCCCGCCAGGAGGACATCAGGAAGATCTGCATGACGGTGAACAGCAGGCAGGAGACCCCGATCGCCGGGAGCGGCCCGGCGTCGCGCAGCCAGGTCAGCACCAGACCGCGGAAGACGACCTCCTCGCTGCCCACCTGCACCGCGGTCAGCGTGAGGGCGAGGGGGAGGGAGACCACCTCCATCGTCTTCAGGTGGTGCCTGATCCAGCCGCCCCGCGACCGGCCGAGCCACTGCCGCATCCGCTCCTCGCCCGCCACGGCGCCCGCCGCCGACGCCGGCCGCACCCGTGATCCGGAACTTTCCGCCGCCGCCCGCCGCATGCCGATCGTCTGGATCCCCTCGATCAGCACCCGGCACAGCAGCGAGCCGAGGGCCACCTCGCCGACGCCGATGGCCGCGCCGAGCACGATCAGGTCGGGCCGGTCCCAGCCGAGCGTGAGCTTCGTCAGGTCGACGCCCGTGACCAGGACGAGGAGCAGCACGACCAGGACGTGGCTCGCGCCCGCCGCCATCAGTTCGAGCACGCTGCCGCGCTCGCTCGCGTCCCATCGGCGGGCGAAGGGAAGCAGGTGAGCCGCCCGGCGGCACGCGGCGAACAGCGCCGCCTTGGCGTACCTGTAGTAGAGGACGACCAGTACGGCCAGTACGACGGCGCGGACCGGCCAGGGCAGGGTGCTCATACCGGCGTCCTCCGCGCTCTCGGGCCCGGGGCCCGCCGGGGCTCGCCGCGCCGGTAGCGCCACACCCAGACGTTGAACACGACATGGGCGATGACCGCGGCGAGCACGTTGCCGGTGAGCAGTGTCGCCGCGCAGGCGGCCACCGCCAGGGGGGTCTTGGCCAGCACCTGGACCCAGCCGAAGAAGACGTGCGAACAGGAGAAGACGCCGGCGACCACGGCGAGGGCGCCGGCCACGAGCCAGCCGTTCGAGAAGAGCAGCGCGAGCCGGGTCAGCAGCCCGCGGAACACCAGTTCCTCCCCGATGGCCACGGCGACCAGCAGCTCCAGCCGGACCCGCAGGTCGCCGTCGGTCGGCGCGTAGTCGTTGCGTGCCCGGACCAGCCCGGTGCGGCGTCGCTCGGACACCCCGGTGCCGGACGCGGCGAACCCCGCCGGCCGGGGTGCGGTCATCCGGGGCGGCCGCGGCGCGGTGGGCCGGGGACTCGGTCCGCGCCAGGAGGTGGTGATCGCCCGGTCCGTCCGGATGATCGCCAGGCCGAGCGCGAACCCCACGGCCAGACCGGCGGGCAGCCCCCACCAGCCGGCGGGATGCCCGGGCACCGGCAGGACCACGGCCGCCGGACCCAGCAGCATCCCGGCCGAGACGATCAGCAGCCCCATGAGCAGCACGTGCACGCCGAGCAGCGGGGCACGCCGCACCCAGGCCCACCGGGTGTGCAGGTGAGCCGCGAGCGTCAGGCAGGACAGGCACAGCAGCCCGAGCGCGGTGAGGGCGTACGCCCGGGTGTCAGGGATAGGGGTGGGGGTCATGGCGGCGGAATCCTCCATAGGCGGCGAACCGCTCGTGTGCCGCCATCGGGGCGCTGGGCAGGGGGAGCGTCATCAGGTCCGGAGACCAGAACCGGGCCACGACGAACCCCAGGTCGGCCACGTCCACGGTGGTGAAATCGGCCGCGTAAAGGCGTTTTCCGGTGGCGTGGAAGGCGTGGACCAGGGCACGCGCGCGGACTCCGGCCGGCCGGTCGTCGTCGGGCGGCAGGTCGTCGGCCGAGGCGTCGTCGCAGTCGCCGAACCTGGCGCTCACCACCCGTGCTCCCTCGGGCCTGGCCGCCAGGGAGACGTTCGACTCCAGGTCGAAGATGTCCTCCGGCCTGGCGGACCCCTGCTCGAACCGCTGCTGCAGGGCCGACCACACGGCAAGCCCGCGCACCCCGGCGGCCTCCAGCAGCGCCCGGTACATGGCCCGCTCCAGCACCCCGTCGATGCCGAGGCCCACGGCCACGGCGGGCAGCCGGCCGTCCGGGCTGCGGATCAGGCAGGCGATGGTGAAGCCCGGCAGATCGGCGCTGGGCAGCAGATGGAACTCCGGCCGGTCGCCGCGCCGGTCGAAGGCGGACTCGATCACCCGCTGCAGCGCCGCCGTCCTGGGCCCGGGGGTGATCCGGACGGACCTGCTTCCGCCGTACCAGTGGCTGATCGCCGCGTCGAGCTGGACCATCTCCTCCAGAGCGTTGAGCGCGGCCCGGTCCGGATCGGTGTGCGAGGCGGTGCCGGTGGAGACGGCGGGGGCGAGCCACGGTTCGCCCATCGTGTCCTGGACGACGTAGCCGACCAGCAGCAACTGGGCCGGCACCCAGCAGTCCAGGCCGTCTCGCAGCCGGGTGGCGCGGACCCAGCCGATCGGGTCGCCGTCCCGGCGCGGCCGGAACGGAAACCCGGCACGCCGGTACTGCTCCGCGCTGTACGGCTCGGCCGGCCCGGCGTCGTACGGCTCGCCGGCCGAGGTCAGCTCCTCGACCGAGGCGTACCGGATGGGGAAGCGCCCGCTCACCGGGGCGAGGTAGCCGCCGTACCGCTCGACCACCTCGCCGAGGGTCCTGATGTGCGACTCGAACGGGCGCAGCCCGTACCCGCCGATGTGGTAGGCGCCGATCTTCGGGGTGGGCAGGCCGCGCAGCACGTGCACGCCGGTCAGCTCGCCGCCGGCCACCATCAGCCGTGGTCCGCCCCGCTGGCGTTGCAGGAACCCCATCGACGGCATCAGGCCGCACAGCGGCGAATGCATCCGGGCCCTGAGCCGTCCGGTGAACTGGTCGGGGGCCTCCACCACCCGGAGGGCCGGCCGGTCAGGCATCGATCCACCGCCGTACGTCGAAGTACAGCTCGGTGGCCTCCCGCTGGACCACCGGTCCGCAGGCCCGGCAGCCCGGCATCCGCAGCACCTCGGAGTAGGCGATCTCCATCGTCGGCACGTAGATGCCGAGCACCTTGCCGAGAGTGGTGGTCGACCCGGTCGTGGCGAGGTTGAGCGCCTCCAGGCCCACATGGCCGGCGACCAGGGCGCGCAGGGCGTCGAGGGTGGGCGGCTCGCCCACCCTGATCGTCTGGCGGACCAGCGCGTCCTTGTACCGCTGGTAGGCGGCCGTCTCGCGGAGATTCATCAGCACCCGGGTCTCGAAGCAGGCGAAGCACGCAGAGGTCGGCGGGGAGAACGAGGGGCCGATGAGCACCATCGGGCCGTCGATCGCGGCCTGGATCCAGGGGGTGCGCAGCGCCAGGGCGACCCGGTTGAGCACCGACAGGCGGAGCGGATGCGGCGCCTCGGCGACGTGGACCAGGAGCTTGCCGCGCCACGGCTCGAACCGCTCGACGAACCGCTCGAACTCCAGCCCGTCCTCCAGGGCCACCAGGTCGGCCTCCAGGAGCCCCCGATGCAGCGGGTCGTCCTCCCCGGCCGCTTCGACGCCGCCGGGCGCGCTGGTCGCGAGCACCCGGACGGTCGCGGCGGCCAGCGGGTCGGAGCCCAGGACCACCATCGGCATCGCGGGGGCCTCGGCGGGGTAGGCGCCGGTGCTCTCCAGATAGCCGTCCAGCGCGGTCTCCGGCGCGTGGGAGATCACCCCGAGCTGGTCGAGGTGGTCCACCAGCGCCTCCACCTCGGCCCGGGTGACCCCGTTGGCCTTCGCCACGTCGGCCCGGCTCGTGGTGCCGTCGAGCCCGCTCAGCAGGTTGAACAGGCGGCCGGTGCGGGCGTGGTCGATCAGGGTGTAGGAGCGGACGTTCCACACCCCGTGGCGTAGCTCCACCGTGTCCGCGTCATGGGCGATGACGCTGAAGGACGGTTTGATCCGCACGTTCTTGCTCTGTTGCACGCTGACATTCCTTCCTCAAGGGCCGCATCGCGGCGTTCCGCCGGTCGCGCGCGGTCAGCCCAGCAGCGCCGCGGCCTGGGGCTCGGCTCCGCCGGTTCCGGCGATCCCGGCGAACTGCAGGTCGATGAAGGCGTCCGTGATCTGGTCGCGGCCGAGCCGTACGCCCTCCTCGTCCGAGTGCACGTCGGCCACCCGTTCCAGGAAGCCGAGCAGGTGTCGGCAGGGGCCCAGGGTCAGGACCTCGTCCAGCTCGGTGCCGGTCCGCTCCCGCCACAGCGACCGCGAGGCGCCCTCGAACGTGGTGAGCGACTGGTACAGGAACCGGGCCGCGATGGCCGGGGATGCGGCGGGGTAGCGCTCGTCGAAGCGCAGCGGGTCCCGGTTGTAGGCGGTCAGGAAACCGCGTCGATGGGCGAGGTACTCGCCGCCGATCAGGGAGGTGGCGCCGGAGCCGAAGCCCACCCAGTCCATCCTGAGCTGGAAGTAGGCCAGGTCGCTGAGGCAGCGGTGGTGGCCGAAATGGCTCATCGCGTACTCGGGGAGTCCCGCTTCCGTCAGCAGCCCGGCCGCCCGGGCGTACGCCTTCTTCTGCTCGGCGCGCAGCATGGCGGTGGTGCCGCGGGTCACCTGCCGCCGCAGCACCGTCCCGTGCGCGGGCCGGTACGGGTACAACGCGACGTGCGTCACCGGCAGTTCGAGGGCGGCGCGTACGGACGCCTCGACCTCGTCGAGGTCCTCGCCCGGCAGGCCGCAGATCAGGTCGATGGACCGGTCCTCGAATCCCGCCTCCGCCGCGAGGTGGACCGCGTGTCGCGCCTGCGTCGCGTCATGGCTGCGGCCCAGCCGGCGCAGTCTCCGTTCGTCGAAGGACTGCACGCCGCTGCTCCACCGGCGGAAGCCGACGTCGCGGAAGGCGGTCAGTTTGGCGAGGGTCAGGCTCTCCGGGCTGCACTCGATGGTCGCCTCGTCGAGCGGCCGCGACATGTCGAACACCTCGTGCAGCGCCTCGCCGATCCGCGCGATCTCGTGCTCGGCGAGGATGCTGGCCGTGCCGCCGCCCCAGTACATGATGGCCGGGCGGTAGCCGAGGTCGGACAGCTCGGCGCCCCGCTCCCTGATCTCCCGGCAGAGCGCGTCGATGTACGCCCGCCGGGGGACGTCGGCCGGCCGGAGCAGCAGCTCTGACGTGGGAATCTCGGTCACCCAGTCGCAGAAGTGACACTTGGAGCTGCAGAACGGCACGTGCACGTAGATCAACAGCGGTCGTGTCCCGGTCGTCGTCCCGGTCATCCCGGCCATCCGACGAAGATCGTGTGAGCGAGGAAGGACAGCACGCCGTCCAGGCCGAGCGCCTCGTTCGCGTGGTCGTCCACATAGCTGGAGCAGTCGGTCGTGCCGAGACCGAACCCGGTGGCGGTCAGATGGACGTTCTGGGCGATGCCGCCGCACTCGTGCAGCACGAAGCGCATCCCGCGCGGGCCGTACTTGCGCATCGACCGCCACGGTCTGGCGATGAGCAGGACGACGGCGGCGGCGCTGTCGATGGAGATGATCTCGCCGGGGATGGCGAACGAGTCGCGCAGCCGGTCCACCACGGCCCGGTCTCCGGTGCGGACCAGCACGTCCTCCACCGGGCTGTAGCGGTAGGTGCCGACGTCGAGCTCGGGCACGTCCAGCGCGGCGAGGTGGACCTCCACGGGGTAGAGCCCGCCGCCGCTCGGCACCGCACGGAACCGGAACGTGGCGCCGCCGCCCCGCATCAGCTCGGCGTCGGCCTCGCCCGTGACGCCGGCGGCGAAGCGCAGCAGCGTGCCGATCTCGGCGAGGGACACCGGGTCGCCGGTGTATCTGCGCACGCTGCGCCGCCGGACGACCGCCTCGTCCAGGGCGATCGACACCGACAGCGGCGGCGGCAGCTCGACCCGGTCGGCGTCGGGGACCGACTCGTGATCGATGACGGACAGCGCGGTGGCCATCACGTCGCCGAAGTAGTCGGCTCCGGAGAGCTGGGCCTCGCGGTCCCAGGGCGCGAAGCGGCTCGCGACGATGAACTCCTCGGCGGGCCGCGGGAACGCGGGTTCGCCCAGGTTGTCGTAGCGGGCCTGGTGGGTGCGCAGGCCCACGGCCGACAGGCCCGGGCTGAGCAGCCGGTACGCGCTGACCCCCGCGCTCGACTGGGCCAGCTCGGGATCGGTGTGGTCCATCGCCGCGCTCACTCCTGGAAGATCTCGGTGGGCGGGGGCACCTGCCGGTTCAGCGCGATCGACTGGTCGACGAGCTGCTCGGCCGTGACCGGGCTCGCGTACTCGCCCAGCCGGAAGGTCGCGTGCGCCCATGCACTGAACTCGACGAGCCCGAATCGGTTCCCGTCGGCGTCGGCCACGCTGGCGCCCCGGCCCATCGAGTCGCCGGCGTCGCCGCGGTAGAACGGGCTGTCGCGGAACTGCTCCTGGAACTCCGGCTTGATCTGCTTGGGCAGCGGAAGGTCGTACGGCCCGGCGGTCACCTCGCCGCCGAACTCGGCGATCTTCTTGAGCGTCGCGTCCAGGTCGGTCACATGGAAATAGATCGTGACGGACTCGCCGGGGAACCTGCGTTTGTTCACCGTGAGCAGTATTCCGTCGCTCGACACCGGCGCGTGATAGGAGATCTCGTAGGAGAGGGAACGTGCGAGCGGCATTCCGAGAAAAGTCCGGTAGAACTCGAGACCGCGCTCCATGTCGTCGACCGGAATGTTGATGAGAACGGGCTTCGGAATGGCGGAGACGTCGATTTCCGTGGTGTTTTCCATTAGCTGGAACCGCACTTCCTGCCGGTGGTCGGTTTCTGCCGGGGCGGAGCCCGAAGGCTCCTGGCTTCCGGGCTCCGCTTCGAGCTACGGCCGCACGATGGTGCCGCACGAGCTGGAGGTGCAGCCCGCGCAGCACGACGAGGCGCCCGGAACGACCACGCCGAATCCAGCGCCGGACAGGCCGGCGCCGAGCGGCTGCGCAGTCATGCTGCGGTGGTCGATCGTGGCTGTGCTTTCAAGCTTCATGCCGTTTTCACCTCCCTCCGTCCCGGGCCTTCCGAACAATTCGCGACCGCTGGGCGAGTCCCGATCGCTTCGGAAAGGCTCCGTTCGTGACTGACGAATCGATCATTACATGGGGTAAACGGCTGTCAATAGTGATGATTCGGCCACAGCATTGGTGACAAATATCACCGAAAAATGGTGTCGGAACGACCTGTCCGTTTCGCGGATATCCGCCGTAAAGTCCGGAGACGGACGAGTCCGCGCCCGGCGAGGGAGGCCCGTACGGCGATGACAGACGACACCGCGCCCGCGCACGCCGGCGATATCGCGCTCAGAGCCAGTCGTTGTCCGCGGCGATCCGCACCGCCTCGTGCCGGTTGCGCGCACCGGTCTTGTGGATGGCCCGGGTGATGTAGTTGCGCACGGTCCCGGCGCTGAGACGCATGATTTTCGCGATCTCCGCGATCGTGAGCACCTCGCGCGCGTGCCGCAGCACCGCCAGCTCCTGCGGCGTGAGCGGGCAGGGCTTGGCCAGGGCGATCCGCGCGGCGAGCCTGTCGTCGATCACGACCTCGCCGTGGGCCGCCTGCCTGATCGCGGTCACCAGCTCGATCGGTGAGGCGTCCTTGACCAGGTAGCCGCAGGCGCCCGCGGAGAGCGCCGCACGCAGTGAGCCGGGCTCGCGGTACGCGGAGAGGATCAGGCAATGCGTCAGGGGAGAGCAGCGCTTCATCGCGGCGACCACCTCCACTCCGCTGGCCGACGACTCGTCCGCCCCCGGCGCCTCCGGCAGGTGCAGATCCACCAGCGCGACGTGCGGCCGGACCGCCGAACCCATCGACACCGCGTCTCGCACGCTCCCCGCCGTGCCGACGACCTCCAGTCCCGAATAGCCCGACAGCAGTTGCTCGAGCGCGTCCCGGATCAGGATCTGATCCTCCACGATGAGGATGCTCAGCGGTGAATCAGGCATGCGACCATCCCTCTTCCGCGAGACTCGCGATCACCCGGATGCCACCTTCCTCCGAACGCTCGATGCGCAGTTCGCCGCCGGCCTGCTCCAGCCGTTCCCGCATCCCGGTGAGCCCGGCGCCCGGCACGATCGGCCACGCGGGCCGTCCGTCGTCCTCCACGGTCAGCCGGCCGGGACCGAAGATCACCCGGCACGTCCGCGCCTGGCTGTGCTTGACCACGTTGGTGACGGCCTCCCGGACGAACCAGGCGAACGGCGCCCGCCGGTGCGCCTCCGCCCGGTCGCCGGACACGGTCAGGTCGATCCCGGCCCATCCCAGCAGTTCCCGAGCCTCTCCCAGCTCGGCGGCGATGTCCGGCGCCCGCATCTCCTCCACCACCGCCAGCGTGCTGTTCAACGTGGTGCGCGCCAGCGCCGCGAGGTGGTGGAGCTCCTCCTTCATGCCGTCGTGGGGCTCACGCTGCGCCACCACCTCGGTTCGCATGGCGAGGGCGACCAGGTTGCGTCCGACGACATCGTGCAGGTCGCGGGCGAGCCGCCGGCGTTCGCGTTCCGTGGCGAGTCGTTCCGCCGCCTTCTGGGTTCTCCATTGGGTGATGATGAACTCCAGCACCCGGTGGATGCCGGTCAGGGTGAGGGAGAAGACGGCCAGCTGCGTCGCCAGCACGCCGAGGCGGAGCGGGGTCAGCCCGCGCGCGATCCCGATGGCCGTGACGACGAGCAGGAGAACGCCCGTGCCGGACAGCAGCGTGGCGTAGGAACGTCGGGTGATGACGAGACAGGTCGTGAGATAAAAAGGGAAATAATAGATCCAGACGTCCGGAAGTTCGGGGATGAGCGCCAGCCCGCTGACCGCGACGCCCGCCAGCGCCCACGGCGTGCTCAGCCGTCCGGATGGGGGTATGGAGCGGAACACCACCCGCACGTACGAGACGCAGAACACGACCAGGCCGCCGACGGCGATCAGCGATTGCGGCAGGTCCGGTCGCCGGCTGACGAAGTCGGGCCACAGCATGAGGATGAGCAGCAGAAAAGCCGACGTGGCCAGGCGGATCCTTCGATAGAGGTAGGACGAAAGCGAGTTTATCGCCGGGTCGGGCTGCACCTCGTGTCCCACGATCCGATGATTACACGGGAACGAACCTTTTGGGAGGATCGCTGTCAAGGAGCCCCAGGGGGTGTGGTTCTCTTGCCGACGGCCGGCGTATCCGCCGGGGACGCCCAGACATCGGGTCTTACCGACCGGTAGCCAGGCTCCCGTCACCGGAATATTCTTCCGGCATGGCTGCCAAGATTCGGGAACTCGACACCGCGATGGTCGATCGGGTCCTCAAGCATGTCACCTCCGAGGGCAAAACCAAGGAGATCACGGCACCCTTCACCGGGAAGCCGCTGGCCGAGGTCCCGATCTCCACCGCCGAGGACGTCCGTACGGCCTATGCCAGGGCGAGAGCGGCGCAGGAGGCGTGGGCGGCGCTGCCGATCCGCAGGCGGATCGAGCCGTTCCTGCGCCTGCACGACGCGATGCTCGACCGCCGCGCCGAGCTGCTCGACATCGTGCAGTGGGAGACCGGCAAGGCCCGGCGGCACGCGTACGAGGAGCTGCTCGACGCGGCCGGCTGCACGCTCTACTTCGCCCGTCGCGCGCCCGGGTTGCTGGCGCCGCACCGGCGGCAGGGCATCTTCCCCATCGCCACCAAGGCCATGGAGCTGCGCCACCCCAAGGGCGCGGTCGCCGTGATCACGCCGTGGAACTATCCGCTGGCACTGGGCGTGAGCGACGTGACTCCGGCGCTGATCGCGGGCAACGCGGTGGTGCACAAACCCGACACGCAGACGCCGCTGTCCGTGCTGTGGACGATCGACCTGCTCGTCGAGCTGGGCATGCCCCGCGACCTCTGGCAGGTCGTGATCGGAGACCCGGCGGACATCGGCGACCCGCTGCTGGACGGCGCCGACTACGTCGCGTTCACCGGGTCGACCCGGGCCGGCCGGAAGATCGCCGAGGGGGCCGCCAGGCGGCTCATCGGCTGCTCGCTTGAGCTCGGCGGCAAGAACCCGATGATCGTGCTCGACGACGCGGACCTGGACGTGGCCGTACAAGGCGCGATCAGGGCCTGCTTCACCAACGCCGGCCAGCTCTGCATCTCGATCGAACGGCTCTACGTGCACGAGTCGATCGCCGATGTGTACTGCGACAGGCTGGCGCGCACGGTGCGGAACATGAACATCGGCCCGAGCCTCGACTGGGACACGCAGATGGGCTCGCTCACCTATCGGCGGCAGCTCGACGCGGTGTCGGCGCACGTGGCCGACGCCGTGGACAAGGGGGCCAGGGTGCTGGCGGGGGGCAGGCCGCGGCCCGACCTCGGCCCGCTGTTCTACGAGCCGACGATCCTGGACGGGGTCACCGAGGACATGGCCGTCTGCCGGGACGAGACGTTCGGCCCCGTCGTCTCGATCCACCGCTTCGCCGACGAGGACGAGGTCGTCGAGAGGGCCAACGACACGCCGTACGGCCTGAACGCCTCCATCTGGACCCGTGACCTCGCCAGGGGGCGTGCGCTCGCCGCCCGCGTCAAGGCCGGCACGGTCAACATCAACGAGGGGTACGCCTCTGCCTGGGCCTCGTACGACGCCCCGATGGGCGGGATGAAGGCATCGGGCCTCGGCCGCCGCCACGGGGCGGAAGGGCTGCTCAAGTACACCGAGGGCCAGACCGTCGCCGGCCAGGCGACCTGGCTCGGTTTCGAGCCGATCCTCGGCATGACCTACGAGAAGTACGCCGACACCCTGGCCACCGTCCTCAAAACGATGAAGCGCCTCCACCTCAAATAGCCCTCACCCCCACCCCCTACTCCCCCCGTGATCTTGTAGTTGCTCGCAGACAGGTGGCGTGAGCTGGGAGAACAGGTGTCGTGATCTTGCAGAAACTCGCACGCAGCACGCTTGACCCGGGGTGCGACCCTCCGTGATCTTGCAATTGCAAGATCACGGAGAGACGAATGCCTGGTCAGAGAAGTCGCCTGCGAGAAATTGCAAGATCACGAAGGGGGGAACGCGAGGTCAGATGGGATGTCTGCGAGGAACTACAAGATCACGGGGAGGGGTGGGGGGGATGGAGTACGACGTCGTCGTCATCGGGTCGGGGTTCGGCGGGAGCGTCGCGGCGCTGCGGCTGACCGAGAAGGGGTACGCGGTGGGCGTCGTCGAGGCCGGCCGCCGCTTCGACGAAAGGACATTGCCGAAGAACTCCTGGCGGGCCAGGGACTTCCTGTGGGCCCCGGCGCTCGGTCTGAAGGGCATCCAGCGCATCCATGTCCTGCGCGGCGCCGGCGGCGTCATGGTCCTGGCCGGAGCCGGGGTCGGCGGCGGCTCCCTCGTCTACGCCAACACCCTCTACGAGCCGCTCGACCCGTTCTTCGCCGACCCCCAGTGGAGCCACATCACCGACTGGAAGGCCGAGCTCGCCCCCTACTACGACCAGGCCAAACGCATGCTCGGCGCGGTGCTCAACCCCACGATGACCCCGGCGGACGAGGTGATGCGCCGGGTCGCAGAGCGGATGGGCGTGGGCGAGACCTTCCATCTCGCCCCGGTCGGCGTCTTCTTCGGTGAGCCCGGCGTCGAGGCCGACGATCCGTACTTCGGCGGGGCGGGACCGCGCCGCCGCGGCTGCACAGAATGCGGCGAGTGCATGACGGGCTGCCGGCACGGCGCCAAGAACATGCTGATCAAGAACTATCTCTACCTGGCGGAGAAGGCCGGGGCGAAGATCCATCCCGAGACCACGGTCGTCGGCGTCCGCCCGCTGGCGGAGGGCTATGAGATCGCGGTCCGACGTACCGGCCCGTTCGGCCGCGCCCGCACGCTCACCGCACGCCAGGTGGTCTTCGCGGCCGGAACGTACGGCACCCAGCACCTGCTCCACCGTCTCAGGGCGACCACGCTGCCCCGGCTGTCGCCCCGCCTGGGCGTGCTCACCCGGACGAACTCCGAGGCGCTGCTCGGCTTCGAACGCTTCACGGTCGAGGGCGAGAAGCTCAACCGCGGCGTGGCGATCACCTCGTCCATCCACCCCGACCCGCGCACGCACATCGAACCCGTCAGGTACGGCGACGGCTCCAACGCGATGGCCGCGCTGCGCACGCTGCTGATCGACGGGGGCGGCCGGGCGCCGCGCTGGCTGAAGTTCCTCGGTGCGGTCCTCCGGCGGCCGCATCTGCTGCCCCGGCTGGCCGATCTCCGGCGGTGGTCGGAGCGCGCGATCGTCGCCCTCGTCATGCAGGCCGAGGACAACTCGATCACCGTCACGTCGCGGCGCGGCAGGCTGCGGGCCGGGCCGGGACACGGCGAGCCGAACCCCACCTGGATCCCGGCCGGTCACGAGGCCGTACGGCTCGCCGCGCAGGAGATCGGCGGCGTGGCGGCGGGAAGCTGGCTCGACCTGTTCGACATTCCCGCCACCGCGCACTTCCTCGGCGGCTGCGCCATCGGCGACTCGCCGGAGACCGGTGTGATCGACCCCTATCACCGGGTGTACGGCTATGAGGGCCTGCACATCGTGGACGGCTCCGCGATCTCCGCCAACCTGGGGGTGAACCCCTCGCTCACCATCACCGCGCAGGCGGAGCGGGCCATGGCGTTCTGGCCCAACAGGGGGGAGCCCGATCCGCGTCCCGCCCTCGGCTCCCGTTACGTACGGCTCGCGCCGATCGCGCCCGTCCGGCCCGTCGTCCCCGCCTCCGCGCCGGGCGCGCTCCGCCTGCCCATCGTGGAGATCACGCACTCGGCCGGAAAGGCGGCGGAAGCGGACGGGAGTGCACCACGTCCAGACGGGACACCGCACGGGTGAGCGCCACATAGAGCCGGTTCAGCCCGCGCTCCTCCGCCGCCACGATGGCGGCGGGCTCGACCAGCACGACGTGGTCGTACTCCAGCCCCTTGGCGAGGGTGGCGGGAACGACGCCCACCCGGACGCCGGCTCCGTCGGCGGCCGGTCCCGCGCTCGCCACTCCGGCGTCGGCCAGCGCGTCGCTCAGCCGGTCGGCCGCGGCGTCGGCGGCGATCACCCCTATCGACCCCTCGTGCTCCATGGCCTCGCGCACGGCCGCCACGACCCCGCGCGCCAGGTCGGGCACGTGCCGTACGCGCAGGCGGCCGTCATGCCGGAACGAGCGGGTGTGCGGAACGGTCACGTCCAGCTCCGGCAGCAGGCGGTTGGCGAGTTCGACGACGGCGGTGGGCACGCGGAAACCGGTGGTCAGCGCGACCACCCGGGCCTCCGGCCTGCCCAGGTGCGTCAGCTGCTCGCCCCAGTCGCGCGCGGCCCACGGCGTCGTGCCCTGGGCCAGGTCGCCGAGCACGGTGAGTGAGCCGTGTCCGCTGCGCCGCGCGACGGCACGGCACTGCATCGGGGAGAGGTCCTGCGCCTCGTCGACGATCACGTGGCCCCAACCCGGCGGGCGTTCGATCAGACCGGCCAGCTCGTCCAGCAGGACCAGATCGGCGGCCGTCCAGCGGGCGCTCTTGTGGGTGCGCGGTGGCCTCGGCCAGGTGATCGCCGTCTGTTCCGCCGGGGTGAGGACGCCGTCCGCGACCTCCGACGGATCGCTGAGCACCTCGAACAGCACCTCCTGCGGTGTCACGGACGGCCAGAGGACGTCCACGGCGGGGGTGACGGCTCTGATCATCCGGCGCGTCCACGCCGCGTTGATCGTCTGCCCGCGGGTCTCGGCCTGGCGCCGCAGCAGCGAGGCCACCCGGGACAGGACGCGCTCGCGGCCCACGCCGTACGGCAACGCCTCACGCCGGGTGTCGTCGACCACGCGGCGCAGTTCCTCCTCACGCACCCGCCATCGGTAGGAGCCGTCGGGCACGCCGATCGGCCCGTCGGGGCGGCGGATGCGCCGGTAGAGCGCCCGGTGCAGCACCTCGGCCATGCGCACGTCGTGTTTGACGGCCGCGGCCGCCGTGCTGTCGGCCCCGTTGATCGGGACTCCGGCGAGCAGCGCCTCGATCGTGGTCTGCTCGACGTCGATCTCGCCCAGAGCCGGCAGCACGGCCGAGATGTAGCCGAGGAAGGCCCGGTTGGGGCCGAGCACGAGCACGCCGCCGCGGGAGAGCCGCCGGCGGTGGGCGTACAGCAGGTACGCGGCCCGGTGCAGGCCGACGGCCGTCTTGCCGGTGCCCGGTGCGCCCTGCACGCACAGTGACTCGTCCAGTTCGGCGCGGACCAGATCGTCCTGTTCCGGCTGGATGGTGGCGACGATGTCGCGCATCGGACCGACCCTGGGCCGCTCGATCTCGGCTGTGAGGATCCGGCTCGCCGCGCCGAGGTCCCGGCCGAGATCGAGCCGCTCGTCCTCGAAGCCGGTCAGCTCTCCGGCGGCCCATCCGAAGCGCCGCCGGACCGCGACGCCGTGGGGGTCCCGCGCGCTCGCCTGATAGAAGGTACGGGACACCGGGGCCCGCCAATCGATCACCAGCGGTTGCTCGCCGGCGTCCCCCGAGATGTGGCGGCGGCCGATGTGGTAGCGCTCCCCGGCGTGCTCTCCCGCACCGGATTCGAGCGTGCCGAAGTCGAGGCGGCCGAAGAACGGCGGGGCTCCGTCGTCTTCGCCGAGCTCCTTGGCCAGGCTCTTCAGGTGCCGGCCGAGCCGTTCGGCGCTGTAGCGGTCACCGGCGACGGTCTCACCGATGATCACGTTGTGCCGGGCGTCGTCCAGCATCCGGTGAAGGCCCGCCCTGCAGCGTTCGACGTACGCCTGTTCCTCCGCCAACGGGGACATCTCACGCCTCCTGCTCGGCCGACCCGGACAGCACTGTCCGCGAAATCGAACCGCAACCGAGTTACAAATGCAACTCGGTTAAATAATCGCGATGATCATGCTAGCCTCGGGACATGCTCGAACAGGCAGGGCTGCGGACCCGGAAGAAGGAGCGCACCCGCCGGACGATCTCCGATGTCGCGATCGCGCTGTTCCTGGCGCACGGCTTCGACCGGGTGGCGGTGGCCGACGTCGCAGCGGCGGCCGAGGTGTCCAAGCCGACCCTGTTCCGATACTTCTCCAGCAAGGAGGACCTGGTCCTCCACCGTGTCGCCGACCACAGGGGCGAGGCCGCCGCGGTGGTGCGCGGGCGTCGCCCGGGGGAGACGCCCCTGGACGCGCTGCACCGCGCCTTCGTCACCGGACTGGATGAGCGTGAGCCGACGACGGGCCTGTGCGACCGGCCCGAGGTGCTCGCCTACCACCGCCTGGTCTTCGACACCCCCAGCGTGGCGGCCCGCCTCGTCGAGTACGGCACGGCGGAGACGGAGGCGCTGGCCGAGGCCATGGGCGAGGCGGCCGGGACGGGGAACGGCCCCGAGCGGGAGCCGGCGACGTCTCCGGCGGCACGCCTGGTCGCCGCGCAGTACGTCGCGGTGCGGCAGATCCTGGCCAGGGACAACTGGGCCGAGCTGGCCGCCGGCCGGACCGCCGACGAGGTCCACCCCGAGGCCGCGGCTTCCGCCGAGACCGCGTTCGCCCTGTTACGGCACGGCGCGAGCGGCTACGGCCTGTGAGACGGGTCTCTCCACCGGGTCCCTCTCCACCGGGTCCCTCTCCACCGGGTCCCTCTCCACCGGGTCCCTCTCCACCGGGTCCCTCTCCACCGGGTCCCTCTCTACCGGGTCTTTCTCCACCGGGTCCGCCCCGGCGGGTCGGCGACCCCCGCTAACAGCCGTGAGCCGCGGGGGCCTCGGATCCGGGCGTGTCGGCCTCGGGACACACGTTGGCCCTGACCACGGCGAGCAGTGAGCGGAGCGTCTCCACCTGCTCCGGGGTGAGACCGCGGGTCATCCGCCGCTGGGTCTCCTCGCCGATCCGGCGGACCTCCGGCCGCAGCGCGTCGCCCTTCGGGGTGGTGCTCACGATGCTGAGGCGCCGATTCGTGGTGCAGGGGGAGCGGCTGACCAGGCCGCTGCGCTCCAGGCGCTGGAGGCTCTTGGTCATCGTCGACATGTCGATGCCCAGCATGGCGGCGAGCCTGTTCTGGACCTGCGGGCCGTTGTCCCAGAGCGCGCTCAGCACGCGGTCCTGCCCGGGGTAGAGGTCGATCTCGGCCAGCAGGGCCGCGTGCAGCACCCGGTGTCCGCGCGAAGTCGCGGCCATCAGACAGCTGAGACTGTCGGCGTCCTCTCCCCGCGGGCTCGAACATGCCGTCGTGTCGTGAACCAGCGGCTCCATCATGGCGGCCTCACCCTCTCTTGCGATCACCAGCGTACCGCTTGCATGTTGGCTGGCCAAGTTGTAAAACATTGGTTGGCCAAGTTGGTCGACCAAATTGGTCGACCAAATCGGATCTTCAGAGAGGCCGGACCATGATGTTCACGTCCTTCGACCTGGGCTCGCTGCACCTGCCCAACCGCCTCGCCATGGCGCCCATGACCCGCTCGCGCTCATATGTGGCGGGAATCCCCTCGTCCCTGATGGCCCTCTACTACGCCCAGCGCGCCTCGGCCGGGCTGATCATCTCCGAGGGGATCTATCCCAGCGCCGCGGGCAAGGGCTACATGAACACCCCGGGGCTGTACACCGACGAACAGGTGGCCGGGTGGCATGAGGTGACCGGTGCCGTGCACGCGGCGGGGGGCCGGATCTTCGCCCAGATCATGCACGCGGGCCGGATCGGACATCCCGACAACACCGGCGCGCTCCCCGTCGCGCCTTCGGCCGTACGGGCCGCCGGGCAGATCTTCACCCCGGACGGGCCGCAGGATCTCCCCGTCCCGGTCGAGCTGTCCACGGCCGAGGTCGAGGAGACCATCCGGGACTTCGTACGGGCCGCCCGCCTGGCGATCGACGCCGGGTTCGACGGGGTCGAGCTGCATGGCGCCAACGGCTATCTCATCCACCAGTTCCTGTCGCGGAACGCCAACCTGCGTGACGACCGCTACGGACGTTCGGTCGCCGGGCGGATCAGGTTCGCCGTCGAGACCGCCGAGGCCGTCGCCGCCGAGATCGGCGGGTCCCGGGTGGGCATCCGGCTGTCGCCGGCCAGCGGTGCTCAGGATCTGGTCGAGGACGACGCGCACGAGCTCTATCCGGCCCTGGTGTCCGAGCTCGCGAAGCTCGACCTCGTCTACCTGCACATGATGGCGACCGGTGGCGACGAGCTCGGCCGGCGGATCCGCGACCTGTGGCCGGGCGCCCTCGTCGTCAACGACCCGATGGGCACGGACCCGGCCGTCACCGCCGCAAAGTGGCTGGAGTGGGGCGCCGACCTGGTCGCGCTGGGCCAGGCCTTCCTGGCCAACCCCGACCTGCCGCTGCGCCTGCGCCTGGGCGCGCCGCTCAACGAGGGCGACGTCGACACCTACTACGCCGGCGACCATCGGGGCTACACGGACTACCCGACGCTCGCCCTGCACCCAGCAGCCGTCTGATCGGCCGCCATCGGGCGGGCGGTGTGGTGGTGGGCCGCCGATAAACTGGCGTTGCCGCTCGCTGCCTTTGGGGGTCCCTTCCGGTGTCTGAGTTCGACACGGTCCTTGTCGTGGATTTCGGCGCGCAGTACGCGCAGCTGATCGCCCGCCGGGTGCGTGAATGCCACGTCTACTCCGAGATCGTCCCTTCGACGATGCCGGTGGCCGAGATGCTGGCCAGGAAGCCCAAGGCGATCATCCTGTCCGGTGGCCCGTCCTCGGTGTACGCCGAGGGCGCGCCGGCCGTCCCCGCCGGTCTGTTCGAGACCGGGGTGCCGACGTTCGGCATCTGCTACGGCTATCAGGCGATGGCCCTGGAGCTGGGCGGCAAGGTGGCCAAGACGGGGATCGCCGAATACGGCGGCACCTCGCTGAGCGTGCTCCGGGAGGGGGCGCTGTTCGCCGGACTGCCGGCCACCCAGTCGGTCTGGATGTCCCACGGCGACACCGTGGTGGAGGCCCCGGCCGGGTTCGTCGTCACGGCCTCGACCGAGGCGACGCCGGTCGCGGCGATGGAGGACGCCGGTCGCGGCCTGTACGGCGTGCAGTTCCACCCCGAGGTGCTCCACTCCGAGCACGGGCAGGCGGTGCTCAGGCACTTCCTCGAGGCGGCCGGCTGCCGCCCGTCGTGGACGATGCTCAACATCGTCGAGGACGCGATCGAGGCGGTGCGGGCACAGATCGGCGACGGCCGCGCCATCTGCGCCCTGTCGGGCGGCGTCGACTCCGCCGTGGCAGCAGCGATCGTCCAGCGGGCCATTGGCGACCGGCTGACCTGCGTGTTCGTCGACCATGGGCTGCTGCGCAAGGGTGAGGCAGAGCAGGTCGAGCGCGACTTCGTGGCGGCGACCGGGGTCAAGCTCCGCGTCGTCGACGCGGCCGAGCGATTCCTCAAGGCGCTGTCCGGCGTGACCGACCCCGAGGAGAAGCGCAAGATCATCGGCCGGGAGTTCATCCGGGTGTTCGAAGACGAGCAGCGCGCGATCCTCGCCGACGGCCCGGTGGACTTCCTCGTCCAGGGCACGCTCTACCCCGACGTCGTCGAGTCCGGCGGCGGCACCGGCACCGCCAACATCAAGTCCCACCACAACGTGGGCGGCCTGCCGGAGGACCTGAAGTTCGAGCTGGTCGAGCCGCTGCGCACGCTCTTCAAGGACGAGGTGCGGCGGGCCGGCGAGGAGCTCGGCCTGCCTCCGGCGATGGTCTGGCGGCAGCCGTTCCCCGGCCCCGGCCTCGGCATCCGGATCGTCGGCGAGGTCACCCGCGAGCGTCTCGACCTGCTGCGTGAGGCGGACGCCATCGCCCGTGAGGAGCTGTCGCGCGCCGGTCTCGACCAGGACATTTGGCAGTGCCCGGTCGTGCTGCTGGCCGACGTGCGGTCGGTCGGCGTGCAGGGCGACAGCCGCACGTACGGCCATCCGGTCGTGCTCAGGCCGGTGACCTCCGAGGACGCGATGACCGCCGACTGGGCCCGCGTGCCGTACGACGTGCTGTCGCGGATCTCGACCAGGATCACCAACGAGGTCAGCGAGATCAATCGCGTCGTCCTCGACATCACGAGCAAGCCGCCCGGCACCATCGAGTGGGAGTGATCCCCAGTTAGGAATCTTTCCGTGTGGTTTGTGTAGGGCGGGTATGGTATCGCGGTGATTGCCGCTCAGCCCGACACCGCCCCGCAGACCATCTCCGTCGATCACGGCGCACGGCTCGCCTGGCTCGACGCGTTACGCGGGCTCGGCGCCCTGGCGGTGGTCGCCGAGCACGTGCTTCCATGGGCGATGCCGTCGCTGCGGCCGTACTGGTTCAATATCGGCATCTACGGCGTCCTGGTGTTCTTCCTGGTCAGCGGTTACATCATTCCGGCGTCGCTGGAGCGCCGGGGCGACGTACGGGCCTTCTGGATCAGCCGCCTGTTCCGCCTCTACCCGCTCTACCTGCTGGTGGTCGGGATCGTGCTCGTCATGGCGTTCTGGGTTCCGGTACGCCATTCGGTGCCGCGTCACCCCTCCGCTGTGGCCGCGCACGTGACGATGCTGTTCGACGTGTCACACCAGGGCGGCATGGTCAATACGATGTGGACGCTGTCGTACGAGATGGTGTTCTACCTGATCGTGACGGCTCTGTTCGTGCGCGGCGCGCACCGGCGCAGCGGGGTGATCGCCGTCGTCTTCGGCGTGGCGGCGATCTGCGCCGGGCTGGTGCTGTCCGGTCCGCTGCTGCCCGACCACTGGCCCGCGATCATCGCGGGCGTGCTCTTCGTCGCCGGCATGGTCTGCCTCATCTCCGGCCGGTTCCGCACGATCGCGGCCTACGTCCTGGGGCTGATGGCGCTCACGCTGCTCATGTCCGGCAGCTACGTCCCGTGGTTCGGCGCGATGATCCTCGCGGTGATGTTCACCGGGACCGCGATCTACCGCTGGGAGCAGGGCACCGGCGGCCTCGTCCCGGTCGCCGTCTCGGCCGTGCTCGTGGCGGTGGCGCCGGTGTGGTCGATCCAGGCGGGCTGGTGGTGGGTGCAGCCCGACGTCTGGATCACCACGGTCGTCCTCGCGGGCGGCACCTTCGCGATCGGCATGGCCCTGCGTGGACGGACCGTGCCCACCACGCTGACCTGGCTGGGCCTGATCAGCTACTCGGTCTATCTGCTGCACGTTCCACTGATGACGTACCTCAGTGGCGTGGTGGGCGACCTGCGCGCCATGCCGGCCGTCGTCCAGATGGCCCTCATGCTCGGCTACCTCGCGGTGCTGCTGTGCGTGAGCTGGTTGACGTACCGTTTCGTGGAGTCACCGGCACGGCGCCTCGGCAGGTCGTGGATCGGCCGCGGCAGGAACGCCGCGGCTCCCTAGTGCCGCGACCGCCAAGGTTTGCCCGGAAGGAGCGGCGGCCGGGGTGGTGCATCGCAAGGCGGAGGAGGAGCTGAGTAGCGGAGCTACGAGCGACGACTCCAACGCCGCGAGGTGCCGCCCTGGACGACGCGACGGGGCAAAGATTGGCGGGAGGGGCACTAGCCCTCGGTCCCGTCAGGGAACTCCATCTCGTCCGAGTCGTCGAGCAGCATTTCGGGATACACCTCACCCGGGGTGAGTTTCTGGCCCTCGAGCAGCTTGGAGACCGTGACGAAGTGGTAGCCCTGCTTGGTCAGCTCCCGCAGCACGGTGGGCAGTGACGAGACCGTCTCCTTGACGGTCTCGTGCATCAGGACCACGGCGCCCGGCTGGGCGATCTCCAGGGCCTTCGAGGTGAGCAACTTCACATTGCGGTAGTCCTTGATGTAGTCCTTCGTGGCGACCGTGCCCGGGATCTGCACCATCCCGAACTTCGCCACGATCTCCTTGGCGTCCTCCGGGTAAAGCCCGCCGGGGGCGCGGAACAGCACGGGGTTCTTGCCCGTGGCCGTCTTGATGATCCGCTGGGCGTCCCTCACCTCCGCGTAGATCTGCTGGGAGGTGAGGTCGGTGAAGTATTTGTGGTCCCAGGTGTGGTTGCCGATCTCGTGGCCGTCCTTGGCGACCTTGCCGACCAGCTTGAGGTTCTTCTTGACCCGATTTCCGATCATGAAGAACGTGGCCTTCGCCTTGTATTTCTTCAGGACCTTCAGCAGGGTCTCGCTGTTCTCCGCCGGGCCGTCGTCAAAGGTGAGCGCGATGCACTTGTGCACCGCGCAGTACGGCTCTGCCGCGGTCCGGCTCGCTTGCGCGGGTGTGGCCATCGTCGTCGTCAGCGCGCACGCGATGGCGATGGGGATCAATCGACGGAATGCCATGGTGGGGATGCTCCTCGGGGGATCTTTGGATCGGCATCGTAACGTGTTCGCCTGGGAACCCCCGTAAACCTTCAGCCAAGAACGGGTGTATGACGGCCACTTCAGCCGTGCCTTTCGCGATGCTGTCCCGGTCGATGTGATGCGGGACCGCCGGGGCCACCGGCCGAGGACCAGAGGAGGGCGGGTGACCCGAGCCGCCACCCAGGCCACCATCCGGGCCGCCGCCCGGATCACCACGAGGATCACCACGCGGGCCGCCGCCCGAGGCAGGGCACGGGGCACGACACCGCGCAAGACGCGGGGCAGGGCACCGGCCGTGCGGACGTGGGGGGCCTGTCTGGGGTTCGAGTCCTGCCCCGAGCTGCTCGACCGCCTCACCGAGGGTTTCCCCGGCCCGTGGATCCGCCTGGCCGAGACCGGCGTGGTCGACGCCTCCGCGGAGGCCGAGCCGTACGACTCGGTCGTCATCGCGGCGCGGTCCCCGGCCGACGTGCGCAGGGCCGTACCGATGCGCGACCTGCTGCCGTCGGCCACGCGCGTGCGGATCGCGGTGGCGGAGGTCCCGCCGTGGGCGGTCCAGCCACTGCCGACGGCGGGCGACGGCACGGCCTGGCGGCACCTGGTGGATCTGCGGATCAGACGCAGATCGCGGGGCTGGCAGATCGACGCCAGGTTCGCCGAGCCGGTGGCAGCGGGCGAGGTGCTCGCCCACGTCGCGCACGGGCTCTTCGGGGCACGCCGTCACCTGACCCAGCCGGTGATCGGTCTATCCGGCGCGGACGCCGCCCGGTGGCGGCCCGGCGATCCCAACGCGACGCCGTCGCAGCCGGGAGGCCCGGTCACGGAACGGCGCGACGCCCCCGGATGCGATCTCCTGCTGCGCGTCGCAGAAGACGGCGCGATGCCCTGGAACGACGGGGGTCGGAACGCAGGGTCCTGGCATGCGGTGCCGGGAAACGGGGGGCCCTGGGATGCGGGGCAGCGGCGCGACCCCGTCCCGCTCGTGACCCGGCGTCCCGTCGGCGCCCGGCATCCGGACCCGCATCCCGACCTGCTGCCCCCGGTGGACGAGGCCGTGATCAACCCCATCGGGTTCCGGCCGAACCCGTCGATGCCGCTGGCCGCGCTCGTCGAGCATGGTCCGGGCCTCGCCGTGACCTGCGGCCCCGACGTGCTCGTACGGCTCCCGCGAAACGGCGACCTCACCGACGCCGACATCGCCCGACTGCGCGACGTGCGCGGCGTGGTCGTGCCCGCGCTGGAGGGAAGGCCCATGATCGCGGCGGGGATCGTCGCGGCCCTGGCCGCGGCCGGGATCCCGGTCGTCGCCGAAGCCGACCCCGCGCGCGACGCCGCCCTCGGGCCCGAGCTCGCCACCGCGCTGGTGGCGGTCGAACCGGGCAGGCTCGACTCCGACCTCCACCGCGAGGAGATCAGCATCATGCTGCGCCGCCGGGCGCTGCGCGTCCACGGGGCGGCGGCACGCTGGCGCGGCATCGCCTCGTCCGCCGGACTGCCCGTGCCGCCCGAGCCGTCGGTCTCGATCCTGCTGTGCACGCGCCGCCCGGAGATGCTTCCGTTCGCCCTGGAGCAGTTGAGGCGGCAGCGCGGAGTGCGGGCCGAGCTGATCGTCGGCCTGCACGGTGACCGGCTCGAAAGCGCGGCGGTGCGGGAGACGAAGGTCGACGGCGGGCCGTTCCCCGTCACCGTCGTCACGGCTCCGTCCGCCCGTCCGTTCGGCGAGGTGCTGAACCGGATGGCGGCGGTCGCGTCCGGATCGTTCCTGGCGAAGGTGGACGACGACGACTGGTATGGCCCCGACCATCTCGCCGACCTGCTGCTCGCGCAGCTCTACTCCGGCGCCGACCTCGTCGGCGCGGCGGCCGAGTTCGTCTACCTGGAGCCGATCGACGTGACGATCAGACGTCCCATCGGGACCGAGAGGTTCGTCCCGCAGGTCGCCGGGGGGACCATGCTGATCGCGCGGGCCGCGTTCGAGGCGGTG
Organism: Sphaerimonospora mesophila NBRC 14179 = JCM 3151; assembly: GCA_001552515.1. Taxonomy (GTDB): domain Bacteria; phylum Actinomycetota; class Actinomycetes; order Streptosporangiales; family Streptosporangiaceae; genus Sphaerimonospora; species Sphaerimonospora mesophila. Next base: position 94,502 of record BCRI01000003.1, on the reverse strand, counting down.
GGCGGTTTCCGGCCGCTGCCGCGCACGGTGGACGGTCAGTTACTGGAGGCAGTGCAGGCGGCGGGCGGGCGGATCTACCGCACGCACGGATTCAACTACGTCCTGCGCCGCCGTGCCGCACGGGGGCACACCTGGCAGCAGCCGCTGCCGTCTTTCCTCGGCTCCTATCGGGAGCAGTGGCGCGGCCTGGTCTTCAACGAGCTGATGGTGCGGAGATGAACTGAATGACCATGTCATGGACGCCGACGCCCCACATGTCGTGGATCTCCCAGGTCCCTCCGGCTCCTGCCACGCCGCGGATTCCACGCAACGACTACGGTGTGCTCGGCGCGCCACCCGCGCTGGGCGAGTGGACCCCGGAACTGTCGGTGAGCGTGGTGATCCCCGCCTATCGGGCGGAGCGTACGCTGCCGTTGACGCTGGCCGCCCTGGCCCGGCAGACCTACCCCGGCCACCTGATCGAGGTCGTCGTCGTGGACGACGGCGAGGAGCCCATGGGTTCCCTGCCCGATCTCGTGCCGCAGCGGACCCGGGTGATCCGCCCGGGCCCCGGCGTCTGGGGCAAGCCGAGCGCCTGCGCAGCGGGAGCCGAGGCGGCCGACGGCGACGTCATCCACTTCCTCGACGCCGACCTCGTGCTGTCCCCCGAGCACATAGAGGCGCAGATGCGCTGGCACCACCTCGCCGACTACCTGGTCGTGCTCGGACATCTGCGGTTCGTACCGGGGCTCGACCAGGTGCCCGCCGGCGAGGTGCTGGCGGCGATCGAGGCCGGCACGCTGGATCGGCTCTTCGGCGACGGCACGCCGCAGTGGACGCAGCGGCGCTGGGACGAGACCGCTGACCTGAAAGAGGCGGACCTGCAGGCCTTCTCCGTCACGGTCGGCGCCACGGTCTCCATCCGGGCCGAGCTGCTGCGGGCGGCGGGCGGGATGGATCGCACGCTGGTGCTCGGCGAGGACACCGAGCTGGGCTATCGGCTGGCCCAGGCCGGCGCCGTCTTCGTCGCCGACCGCGCCGCTCGCGGTCGTCACATCGGCGACTCCACCGTGATGCGGCGCGAGCAGGAGGTGAAGCGGCACAACTGGCCCTACCTGGCCGAGCGGGTGCCCGCCTTCCGCTGGCTGCGCGGGCATCCCCACCGGCGTTACCTCGTGCCGTACGTCGAGGCCGTCGTGCGGGTGGGAGACGCCTCGTTCGAAGAGGTACGCGCCACGGTCGACGGTCTGCTCGCCGGCAAGCTGCCCGACGTCGCCGTTAAGATCATCGGCCCGTGGGGGCGTCTCGACGACGGCCGTCGTAGTCCGCTCGACGACCCGTGGCTCGACCTGCGGCTCGTCCGCGGGTGCTACGAGGGGGAGACCCGGGTCGCCTACTGCGAGAGCCTGCCGGAAGACTGCGCGCCCGTGCCCTTCCGGCTCCACTGTCCGCCGGGATGGGTGCCCTCCCGGGGCACGCTGGGCTCTCTCGTCAAGTTCGCCGACCAGCACTGCCTCGGCGTCGTCTCCGTCGCGCTCGAGGAGCGCGAGCCGCCGGGACCGACCGGGCCACGGGGGGCGAGCGGGCACTCGGGACCGACCGGGCACTCGGGGCTGACCGGGCCGGACCCGCGCGCCGAGATCGTGCACGCCCGGCTGGAGCGCACGGCGGCGCTGAACCGCGCCCGCTGGTGCGCCCGCGGATCCGCCGCCGGCGATCCCGCCGACCTGGACGATCTCGTGCACGAGATGTTCGGCACGGTCTGGGTCGCCGGAGACACCTGGGGTCTCGTCAGCGCCGAGGCCGCCGCCACGGCGGGACAGGCGCCGCGCAAGGTACGGCGGCAGCCCGGGAAGCATCCGTCCCGCGGTGCCGCCAGGCTGCGCAGGATCGCCAGGCTGTGCGGGGTCGCCAGGCTGAGCCGTACGGCACGACTGCTGCGGCGCCGGCTGCGCGCCATGGTCAACCCGGGGTGAGTGGGCGAGAAAGCCCGTAACGGTCGCCGCGGAAGTTCCGCCGAGTTGGAAGGACCCGTCTGTGCCTCGTCTCAGCGTCATCATCCCGATCTACGAGGTGGAGCCCTACCTCGCCGCCTGCCTGGAGTCGGTGGCCGCCCAGACCTGGCGGGACCTCGAGGCCGTCATGGTCGACGACGGGTCGCGTGACTCCAGCGCGCTGATCGCCGCCGCCTTCGCCGAGCGTGACCCGCGGTTCCGGCTGATCAGCCAGGAGAACGCCGGGCTGGGGGCGGCGCGCAACACGGGTGTGCGGCACGCCACCGGCGAGTTCCTGGCGTTCCTCGACAGCGACGACCTGCTGCCGGTTCACGCGCTCGAATATCTCCTCGCCGCCCTGTCGGACACCGGCTCCGACCTGGCCACCGGCAACGTGCTGCGCTTCGACGGGCGGCGGGCCCGGCCGTCGGCGCTGCACCGGGCGGTGTTCGCCCGGCCGGCCACGGCCACGCATGTCACCAGGGAGAACGCGCTCCTGCGCGACCGGCTGGTGACCAACAAACTGTGGCGCAGGACGTTCTGGGAGGCGGGCGGATTCGGCTTTCCCGAGGGCGTGCTGTACGAGGACATCGCGGTGGCGCTGCGCGGCCACTTCCTCGCCAGAAGCGTCGACGTGATGCCGGCGCCCGTCTATCTGTGGCGGGTGCGCGACGGCGGGAGCCGGTCGATCACCCAGGACAAGACCCGGCTCGGTCATCTGGAGGACCGGTTCGCCGCGGTGCGCACGGTCCGTACGTTCCTGAGCGAGCACGGCATGCGGGCGCAGATCCACGCCTGGGATCGGACGGTCCTCGAGACCGACCTGACGAACTTCGTGGACGTGCTGGACCAGGCCGGCGGGGCCTTCCACGACCGGTTCCTCGAACTCGCCAACGACTACCTCGACGACGTGGCAGCGCCCGTGCTCGACGGGCTGCCCGCGCTGCGCCGGCTGCAATGGCACCTGATCAGGCAGCGGCGGCTGGCCGACCTGCTCGACGTCCTGGCATGGGACCGGCGGGTGCCGCCGGACGAGCGGTTCACCCGCCGCATGTGGGCGTACCACCTCGACATCCCGCTGCTGCGCGAACGCGAGCCGAAGGTGCCCGCCGCGGTCTCGCGGGTGCGCGACGAACTCGCCCCGCGCACCCGCGTCGACGCGATCAGATGGCAGGACGGCAGGCTGGTCGTCGAAGGCCGGGCCGCTCCCGACTGTCCCCGGCCGGTCAGGCGCTATCACCAGCAGATCTTCGCGTCGCTCGTGCACGAGCGGACCAGGCGGCGGATCCGCGTCCCGGCCACGGTCGTCCGCACCCGCGTCTCGGCCAAATCCGGCTCTCGGCGCGACTGGGGCGGCTTCCGGCTGGTGATCGACCCGGGAGCGCTGGGCCGACGACCCGGGCTGTGGCACGTCGAGTTGCGGATGATCCACCGGGGTCTGCCGCTGCGGCGCGTGCGGCTGGCCGACCCTCGTGCCGTCTGGGCCGACCGGGTCGGGCAGCGGAGCGTCGGCCCTGATCTCTACGTGGCACCGCTGCTCACCGAGACCGGTGACCTCGCGCTGCGCGCCGAACGGGAGATCGCCAGGATCGTCACCCAGAGCGTCCGGGACGGCAGGCTCCGCCTGGTCGGCCGCGCCGTCCGCGGTCTCGGCCCGGCGCCCTCGCTCCTGGTCACCCGGCAGCCGGGCGGCGTTCCGCTCTCCTGCCCGATCGAGGTCGACGGGTGCACCTTCGAAACCGAGGTCGACCTGCGCGACGTCATCGGCCGTGGTCGCCTCGGGAACGTGGGCGGCCTCGCCGGTGGCCTCGGGAACGCCCGTCCCGGCGTCGAGACGCCGGGTGAGGAGCCGGCCGTGTGGCGCGTCGAGGTGCTGACGGCGGACGGGATCGTCACGCCGGTCACCGCCGCCGACGATCTTTCGATCGGCCGGTACGGCACGGCGGGGCGGGAGATCGTCGTGCTGCCCGACCCCTCGGGCCGCCTGATCCTGCGGGATCAGCCCGTCGCCGCGTTCGCCGACCTCAGTGAGTGGCTGCCCGGGGGTGAGCTGCTCATTGAGGGCGGGTTCGCCGTACCGTGCGGCCCCGCGGCGCTGGTGGTGCGCTCGCTCGATCGGGACGACGTACGGCTCGCGCGGATCGAAGGCGCGGGCAGCCGGTTCCGGGCGCGACTGGTCCCCGAGGAGGTCGACTCGGCGGCCGGATGGCTGCCTCTGCCGCGCGGTCGGTACGGCCTGGCGATCCGGGTCCGCGACGGCGAAGGCGACGGCGGTCTCTCGCGTGACCTGCCGATCGAGCTCGACGCCGACGAACCCCTGGTGCACGAGACGGCCCGCCGTACGTTCGAACTGGCCGCCGACGGCGAGGGTCATGCCGTGCTGACCGTGGGCAGCGACCTGTCGGCGAACGAGCGCGGCAAGAAGGCCCAGCGCGAGCTGCGCACCAAGGCGTACCCGGCGATGCGCGCCAGGCCGCTGCGGCCGGCCGTGCTGTTCAGCGGCCACGGGGGGAGGCGGTTCGCCGGCAGCCCCAGGGCGATCTACGAGGAGCTGCGGCGGCGCGGGGTGGAGCTGTCGTTCCTGTGCGAGGTGCGCGACGGCCAGGTGGCGCTGCCCGACTCGGTCGAGCCGGTGCGGTCGCGCGGGCGGGAGCACTACGAGGCGCTCGCCCGCTGCCGCTATGTGATCACCGATCACGACCTGCCGCGCTGGTTCGAGCGGCGGACGGATCAGACGGTCGTGCAGACCTGGCATGGCCCGCCCGCCGCCCTGGCCGCACCGGAGGAGGGCCGGCGGCCGGTGCACGGCGCCGGGCAGTGGACCCACGTGCTGTCGCCGGGTCCGTGGTGGACGCCCCGGCTGCGGGAGACCTTCGGCTTCACCGGTTTCGCCGGCCAGGTGCTGGAGACCGGCCTGCCCTGCGACGACGTCCTGGTCGGCCCCGACGTCCTGATCGGCGCCGACGTCCTGACCGACCCCGAGGGGGCGGCCGGCGCGGACAGGGGAGCGGCGGCGGTGGCCGAGGCGAAGCGGTTCGCCAGGCAGTTGGCCAGACAGTTGGCCAGACGGCGATTGTTCGGGCGGTTGGGCACGCCCGAGGACACCCGGCTCATTCTGTACGTCCCCCCGGATCGAAGCAGCCTCCATGATCGGGACGGACGGGGGGACCGGGGCGGCGTGCCGCTCGATCTGGAGCGTGTCCGGGCCGCGCTGGGCGACGGCCACCTGCTGCTGGACCTGTGCGTCTCGACCCACCCCGATCCGCACGAGCTCTATCTGGCCGCCGACCTCCTGGTGACCGGTCACGCCGGAGCGATGTTCGACTTCGCCGTGACGGGCCGGCCGATGCTGTTCCACGTCGAGGCGAACGCGAGCGGCAACGGCATCGAGGATCTGCGCCCGGAGGTGCCCGGACCCGTCCTGCGCACCCCGGACGAGGTGATCGAGGCGATCCACGAGATCGACGAGATCGCCGAGAAGTACGCGAGCGCGCTGGAGGCGTTCGTGGCGAGGTTCCGCCCGCTGGCCGACGGCGCCGCGTCCCGCCGCGTGGTCGACCTCCTGCTCGGCTGACGCGAGCATTGCGTGGAGGTGGCCGGCAGCGGCATTTCCTGGCCGCGCACATGCCCGACCATCGCGGGCAGACGGACCGTCCGCGCGAGTCGCTTCGGTCTCGGTCAGGCTCGTCGAGGTGCGCCGGCATGGGGGCCGATGCCGGGCTGAGTCAAGGAAGTGTCAAGCGGCGGCAATGTAGTCCGAATCGGCAGGGCGTCTGATCACGACGGGTAGGCATCCTGTCACACATGACCGTGCCGCCAGGACGCTCCGCCATCGGCTCCTCCAGGGATGCGGAGGAGCACGTCGAGGCCTGTCTCGGCGCCCTCCGTGAGCACGCGGAGGCCGGGCCGGAGCGGCTCGCCGGCCTCGCGCCGGCCCTGACCGGCCTGGATCCGGAGGTGGTGGGCGGACTGCCGTCACTCGGGCGGCTCCAGCTTCATCTGGCGGCGCACGGCATGTGGGACGAGCTGTCGCAGGTGCTGCGGTTCGCCGAGTCGGACATCGCCGACCGCGGCGTGGTCCGGCGCGGGCTGCTGCGGCGGCGCTGGTGTCTCGACTACCCGCTCCTCGGGGACGACCGGATCCCCGCCGATCTCTTCGACGCGCGCAACGACTTCGAGCTGCGCGCGTGCGTCGACGACGTACGGCGCCGCGATGGCAGGCTGATCGTCGCCGGCCATGCCTACATCACTCACCTGGACAGCCGCCGCAGCCGCATCGAGGTATGGCTCCAGCGCGGGGACGGTCGCATCGAGCTGCCGATCCTGCGGGTCTCGAGGCCGGACGTGACCGCCGACTCCCGGCAGTCGGCCGTGAGCCACGACGACTCCGGCTTTCTGGCCGAGATCGAGTCGCCCGTGTCGGCCGGTGGCCGTACGGGACGCTGGACGCTGCGTGCCCGGGTCACGGCTCGCGGAGTGACACGGGCGGGCCGGATGACCGGCGCACGCCGGGCGGGAGAGCGGATCTTCGAAGCGGACGGTTTCACCGTGGCGCTGACCCGGGACCGTGGGCTGACACTGCACCGCACCGACCCCGCGGACCACGCCGGGGACGCCGACGCCTCGAGGGGAGACAGGGTCACCGGCGTCCAGTGGACCGATGCCCACGAACTGGTGCTGACCGGAACAGGCGACGGCGATGCCCACGGCGAGGAAAACGTGATCACGTTGGTGCGCGGACACGAGCGGCACACATGGCCGGTCCACCGCGAGGGCGGCCGCTGGACGGCGATCATCGGTAAGACGACCCGGGGGCTGCCCGCGTGCGGTGGCTTCGCACCAGGACTGCCGCTGCGCAGCGGCGTCTGGCGGGTGCTGACCGGTGGGGAGCCGGTGCGGCTGGACCACGCCCTGGTCGCCGACCTGCCGGAGCCGCACCTCACCGCGGTCCACGAGATCTCCCTGCGGACCAACCGGTCCGCCGAGCTCCGCCTCGCCGTACGGCCCGGCCTCGGCCCGCACGAACGCGGGCCGTACGCCACGCGCAGACGCCGGGAGGCGGCCCGGCGGCGCACCACCCGGCTCGTCGACGCGGCTCTCTTCGACAGCTACGGCGGCGGGCAGTACTCGTGCAATCCCCGCGCGATCTCCGAGGAGCTGGCGCGGCGCCGCCCCGATATGGAGCTGATCTGGGTGACCCGCGATGGACAGTTCACCGTGCCCGCCGGGGTGCGCACGGTCCTGTACGGCTCACGCGAGCACGAGGAGGCCCTGCACACCTGCCGCTTCATCGTGGCCAACCGGCGCACCCAACCCGGCTGGTACGTCAAGCGGCCCGGCCAGCTGTTCGTGCAGACCTGGCACGGCACCCCGCTCAAGCGGCTGGGCCGCGACCTCGCGGGCATGCGGTACGCCCAGCGGGTGCGCGAGGAGGACCTGGGGCGCTACGTCGCGACATGGGATGTGATGCTCGCGCCCAATCCGTTCTCGACGCCGATCCTGCGCCGGGCCTTCGGTTACACGGGCGAGATGCTGGAGTCCGGATATCCCCGCAACGACCTGCTGCTCCGGCCGGAGTGCCGGCGGCAGGCCAGGGAGCGCCTGGGCGTTCCCGAGGACCGGCGGGTGATCCTCTACGCGCCGACCTGGCGGGACGACGAGATGGGCGGCGCCGCCAAGGTGTCCCATGCCGACAAGGAGCCCAGGGCCGCCGGGCCGCCGGGGTTCGATCTCGGTGACGTGGTCGGGCCGCTGACCGGGGGGCTGGGCGCGACCGACATGCTGCTGGTCCGGGCGCACTACCTGGTGGCCGACCGTGTCACACTGCCCGCCGACGCCCTCGATGTGTCGAGATTTCCTGATATGGCGGATCTGCTGGCCGCAGCCGACGTGCTGGTGACCGACTACTCGTCGGCGATGTTCGATTTCGCCTGTACGGGCAGACCTATGGCCTTCCTCACCCCGGACCTGGAACGCTATCGGGACGAGGTGCGAGGTTTCTACTTCGACTTCGAGGCCGAGGCGCCGGGCCCCATGGTCAGGACAGCCGACGATCTCCTCCAGATCCTGAAATACGACGATTTCACGTCGTACAAAGCCAAATATCAGGAGTTCAGCGAAAAGTTCTGCCCATGGGATGACGGGCACGCTTCCGCGCGAGTGGTGGCGCGCATGCTGTCATGAGGCGGCGGAGCGGGCGACCGTACGAGATCGTGTTGCCGGCGGTCCTCGCGCTCGTCGCCGGCCTGTGGGACCTGGGGTCGCCACCGATCTGGCGCGACGAGGCCGCGACGCTGAGCGCGGCCGTCCGGACGCCGCATCAGCTGCTCCACCTGCTCCAGACGGTCGACGCGGTCCACGCCCTCTACTACGGGCTCATGCACGTCGTCGTCACGCTGTTCGGGACCGGAGAGGTGGTGATGCGGCTGCCCTCGGTCGCGGCCGGAGTGCTGGCCGCCGCCGGAGTCGGCGCCCTCGGCCGGGCGCTCGGCCATCCCCGGGCCGGCCTGTACGGCGGCGTGATGATGGCCACGATGCCGATCTTCTCCCGCTACGTCCAGGAGGCCAGGCCGTACCCGCTGACGATGGCCGCGGCCATCGGCGTGACCCTGTTGCTGCTGCGTGCGGTGCGCAGGCCGTCCGCCGGAGCCTTCGCGTTGTACGGCGTCGCGCTGGCCGGGCTGGGTTACCTCAGCCTGTTCGCGTTCCTGGTGGCGGGGGCCCACGGCGGCTATGTGGCGCTGTCGAGGGGGCCGGTGTGGCGCTGGTGCGCGGCCGCTGCGGGGGCCCTGGCCGTCGTCGGACCGCTGGCCTGGCTGGCGTCGCGGCAGACCGCCCAGATCGGCTGGATTCCCCGGCCCGGTCCCGCGGAGGCGGGCCTGCTCGCCGTGCGGCTCTTCGGCGATGTCGGCGCCGCGCATCCGGCCTGGCTCGGGATCGCCCCGCTGACCTGGGTGCTCGCCCTGCTCGGCGGCGTGCACTGCCTGCGGCGCGGCGGGGACCGGCGTGATCTCCTCGCGCTGACGCTGCCGTGGCTGCTCGTGCCGCCGCTGGTGCTGCTGATCGTCTCGTGGACGTTCCGGCCCGTCTACGTGTTCCGCTATGTGTTCTGCTGCCTTCCCGCCGCCGCACTGCTGGCCGGGGCGGGGCTCGCGGCGCTGCTCGCCGCGTCGCGTGCCATGCCGCCGGCCGCGGCGCTTCGGCGGGCCGCGGTCGCCGTGCCGGCGGTGGTCTGGCTCGGCCTGGCGATCCCCGGCCACCTCGCCACCCGCGGCCCCAACGGCAGGCAGGACGACCCGCGCCCCGCGATGGCGCTGCTCGCTTCAGCCGCCCGGCCGGGCGACGGGGTGCTGTTCGCCCCCGCCAAGGTCAGGAAGTTCGCTGTGGTGTATCCGGGGATCTTCGAACGCCTCGACGACGTGGCGCTGGCCCGGTCACCCGAGCGCGATGGCAGCTTCCACGGCCGGGAGGTCGGCCGCCGGGTGCTCGCCGCCCGCCTCGCCGGACTGCGCACCCTCTGGGTGGTCGGTCACACCGGGAAGGCCGCGCTTTCGAGTAAACGGCTCGACCTGCTGCACCGATCGTTCGTCCCGACCGGCCGATGGACCTTCCGCGGCATGTTCGTCGCCCGTTACAACGGCGCCCCAGGCCGGGGTGCGGGTCAGGGGTGGCCGGACAGCTCGAAGGGCGCCGCGGTGGGGAAGTAGGCCTCCAGGAACTCGGCCAGCAGGGCGTCCTGCTCGCCCGTGGTCGGGGCGGTGTCGTTGAGGCAGAACGCGTCATGCCTGCGGCGCGCCAGCATCCGGCGCAGCTTGGCCGGTGTCTTGGGCACCGCCAGATCCACATACGTGTAGTCCACGGTCCCGGGCACCGCACGCCCGTTGAGATAGGCGTAGTAGTGCGCCAGCGAGGAGACCGCCGAGATATCGGAGGTCGTACGGAACGTGCTGCGCGCCGTCGCCTCGAAGTCGGCCGCGAACCGCTCCTCCAGTTCGTACATGAGCGACCTGCGCAGCGCGTACGGCACATGCTTGAGCTTCTGGGTCAGCGTCCGGCCGGACAGGTCCTCCAGGACGCGGCGGTTGTTCATGCCCGCGGCGTGGACCGGCGACTCCTCGTGCTCGGGTGCGCCGAACGGGACGTGCACAGAACTGGGAAAGAAACGGGTCACCCCGTTCGCCTCGAAGAACATCCGCGGTGACAGCGGCCGGCCAAGGAAGAAGTCGTCGTTCAGGTAGAGGAAGTGCTCCGACAGTCCCTCGATGTGATGGAGCTGCGTCTCGATCGCGTGGGAGTTGAACACCGGCAGCACCGAGGGGTCGGTGAAGATCTCCTTGTGGTCGACCACGGTCACCATCGGGTGCGAGCCGTCCAGCCACGGGGGCGTCTGCCCGTCGGTCACGATCCACACCCGGTTGATCCAGGGGGCGTACGTCCACAGCGAGCGCAGCGAGTAGCGCAGCTCGTCCCTGCTGGTGAACCGCGCCTCGGTCGTGGCCATCTCGCTGATCCCGTCGCGGACCGCCCGCATACCGCCGAGCGCCTGGTCGCGGCGGGCGCGCCAGGCCGGGTCCGCGCCGTCGACCCAGGTGTAGACGGCGTCGATCGGGAAGTCGATGTCGTCGAGCAGGCGCCGGGTGAACTCGGGCCGGGTCGGATAGACGCGCTCGCGCCGGGCGGCCGACACGAGCGTGTTGAACAGCTCCTCGCCGCCCTCCACGATCTCGCCGTCCGCCGGGACGACGTCACAGCCGCCGTTCGGCCGCGGCGCCACCAGCGTGTCGCCCTCGCGTGACCAGAACTCCAGGTCGCAGCCCTGCTCGGCACCGAGCTTCAGCGTGCGCGACGGACTGGTGAAGTGCATCGCCAGCCGTACGATCGGTGCGTTCTGCAGGGTGGCGGCCGCGCGCCGGATGGGGCGCAGCTGCTCGGCGCCCCGCGAGCCCTGCTTGCCGTACGGCTGCGGCGCCGCGAGCAGCGGAATGGCGCCGCAGTGGGCGAGCGCGGCGAGCGCACGGGCGCGCTCGCCGACCTCGACCGCGACGACCGGGGGGCGGCCGGGCGCCGGCCGGACGCAGAAGAAGCCCACCCCGGCCTCGGAAAGCAGCGAGCAGACCAGGTCGAGCGTCTCGCGCCGGGCCTGCAACGGGCTCGCGTCCGCGCGGACCAGTGCGGCTCGCGGCGTGGCCTCCCACAAGGGCAGCCGTCTCTGCAGCCGCCGATACAACGTGACAACCGGCATGGTCCCCCCTATGCACACGGAATGTAATCGATCGGCTACCAGTTTGGAGGATGATTTACCTAGTTCCCCGCAACGGTCAAGAACTTGCAACGAGATGGCCCGTCTGTTTCCGATTTGCATGTGATCAGCTACCGACTGTAGTCATCCTTACTGCATGGGAGGTTTCACGCTCGACGACATCATGGCGGCACGCAAGCCGAGAGACTCGTGGTGGACCGTCTTCATGGTCGATCCGCTCGCCTGTCGGCTGGCGTTGTTCGTGGCGAACCACACCAAGATCACGCCTAACACACTGACCCGGCTGTCGATGCTGGGCGGCCTCGCCTCGGCGGTGGCGTTCCTGGAGGGCGCGCTGATCCTGGGGGCGGCGCTGTTCTACCTGAGCTTCATGGTCGACTGCATGGACGGGAAGATCGCCAGGCTCAAGGGCACCGGCACACCGTTCGGCCTCTGGCTCGATTACGTCGGAGACCGCATCAGGGTGGTCTGCTGCGCCTTCGGCCTGGGGTTCGGGGAGTACTCCAGATCGGGGGACAGCGACTACCTGCTGGCCGCCGTCGGCGTCGTACTGCTCGACCTGTTCCGTTACATCAACGGTCCGCAGCTCAAGCGGGTCAAGGACGCCACACGCAACCTGGCCCAGGCGCGAGTCGACGGGGACTGCGTCTTCGTGGAGAGCGTGCTGGGCAGCCGGCCGCGCACCGAGGTCGGGCGGCTGGCGGACGAGGTCGAGGACGGCCGCACGCTCATCGACCTGCAGAAGGAGTTCCACGCGCGGTTCCCCTGGTACGACCGGTTCCGCGTGTTCCTGGTCCGGCGGCGGGTGCGTACGCACATCGTCAGCGGGATCGAGTTCCATGCCGCGGTGTTCGTGGTGGCCCCGGTGCTCGGATCATGGGCGCTGGTACCGGTCTCGATCGGAGCCGGCGCGCTGCTGCTGGCCTTCGAGATGTTCCTCGTCTACCGCGTATGGCTGGCGGCCCGGCAGATCCCGCAGGGCGCGCCGGAGAGGGAGAAGATCCTTGTCTGATTCGACCGGGCCTTACTGAGTTGGCACTCATCACGGGGGGATAGATCATCATGCAGTCCGACAGACCGATCTTCGTCGTCGGTTGCCCGCGTTCCGGGACCACCATGCTGCAGCTCATGCTGCACTCACACCCGCGCATCGCCGTACCGCCGGAGACCCGGTTCCTGGTCCCGGCCTACTTCTCGCGACGCGCGTACGGCGACATGCGGCTCGCGGACAACCGCCGCAGGCTCGCCACCTGGATCGCCGAGGGGCGCAACACCAAGTTCCGCGAGCTGGGGCTGGACTCGGGGGAGTTCGTTCACGCCGCCATGCTCGGGCCGGGCAGCTTCGGCTCGGTCATCGGGATGGTCTTCAAGTGCTACGCGGAGCGGTTCGGCAAGCCGCGCTGGGGGGACAAGCGGCCGAGCTACTACCGGCACGTCGAGATGCTGATGCGCATGTTCCCCGACGCCCAGTTCGTCCACCTGGTCAGGGACGGCCGCGACTGCGTCGCCTCGCTCAAGGAGATGCCCTGGTACAAGCCGGACACCTTCCACGCGGCGGCCAACTGGGCCGAGGCGATCGACTTCGGCCGCCGCCACGCGCGCAAGCTGCCGGAGGACAGCTTCTACCAGCTTCGGTACGAGGACCTGACCGCAGATCCGGAGACCGAGCTGAAGAAGCTGTGCGCCTTCATCGGCGAGGAGTACGACCCGGCGATGTGCGAGCCGCGCCACATCGCCGAGATGGCGGTGCCCAAGCACAAGGTCTGGCACAGCAACACCCACGGCGAGGTCACCACGGCCCACGCCGGCAAGTGGGTCGACAAGCTGGAGCCGTGGGAGATCTCGCTGTGCGAGGAGGTGCTGGGCGAGCGGCTGAGCTCGCTCGGATACGAACTGACCGGCGCGCCGCGGGCCGACCGCGACCACGTCGCCGCCTTCAAGTCGGCGGCGAGCAAGCGCCGTACGGCACGGGCGCGCAAGTACAACCGGGACCGGCTGACCCGGCTGCGCGAGCCCGGTCCGATCGCCGCCCTGCTCACCGATGGTCAGCGCATGCTCGCCGGCCTCCCCAGGCAGCGGTCGGGCGAACTGCTGCCCCGCTGAACGACGCCGTTCCCCAACCCCCTCCACCCCCACCCCACGAGATCACGCCCGGCGACGGAAACGGCGGAGCAGGTGGATCACGGCCGCGAGCGCGGCCAGCGCGGTGAGCACGGCCGCCGGGACGGCGATCCGCCGCGCCAGCGGCCCGCCCGCGAGCTCCAGCAGGTCGAGCTCCTGCTCCTCGGCCGTGCGGTGACTCAGCGGAGAGCCCGCATTTCTCGGCTCGGCGGCCGCCGGCGCGGGGGCCGCCGGAGGAGAGGGCGCCTCCTTCGGCGCCGGGGACTCCGGCTCCGTCTCGGGCCGCTCCTCCTCGAAGAGCCCCGCGAGGTTCGCGGCGAAGCGGTCGATGAGCTTGCCACCGACATCGGCCAGCATGCCCCGGCCGAACTGGGCCGGCCGCCCGGTGACGTTGAACGAGGTCTCCACGAGCACCCGGGTTCGCCCGTCCTCGGCGGAGAGCCGGGCGGTCACCTCAGCGTTCGCGGTGCCCGGGCCGCGGGTCTCCCGGCCCGCGGCCCGGAGCGTCAGCGTACGCGCGTCCGGATCGACGTGTTCGAACGCCGCGCTGCCCCGGTAGACGATGGTGATCGGGCCGACCTTCACCCGCAATCGGCCGGTGAAGGCATCGCCGTCGACCGACTCCAGGGTCGCGCCGGGCAGGCACGGCGCGACCCGTTCCGCGTCAAGGAAGACCGGCCAGGCCCGCTCGACCGGGACGGGAACCATGAACTCGTGCTCGAACCGCAGCGCCACGACCGGACTCCTTTCTGAGGTTCCGAACCGGTTCCGGTGACCGGACGGTGTTTCCTGGGAGCTGGTTCCCGGGTTCCTAGACCGCGCAGGCGGCCAGGAGGGCCCGATGCGTGAGCACCCGGGACAGATGCGCCCGATAGTCGGGCCGGGCGTGCAGGTCACCGGGGGGATCGGTGCCCTCGGCCGCCTGTTCCGCCGCCTCCCGCAGCGCGCCGTTCCGGTCTGCCGCCGCGCCGCGCACCGCGGCCTCCACGGCGACCGCCCGGATCGGGGTCGGGCCCATGTTGGTCAGCGCGATCCGCGCCTCCGCGACGGTCCCGTTCGACCGCCGTACGGCCGCCGCCACCCCGACCGTCGCCCACGCCTGGGCCGTACGGTGGAACTTCTCGTAGTGGAAGCCCCACCCCGGGCCGAGTTTGGGCACGCGGGCTCCGACGAGGATCTCCCCGGGTTCCAGGGCCGGTTCGAGATAGTCGACGAAGAAATCGGCCGCCGGGATGACCCGCTCCCCGGAGGACGACCGGACCACGAGGTCCATGTCGAGGGCGAGGGCCACCGAGGGCAGGTCGCCTGCCGGGTCGGCGTGTGCCAGCGATCCGCCGAACGTGCCGCGGTGCCGTACGGCCCGGTCGGCGACGGTCGCGGTCGCCAGCGCGACCAGCGGGCAGTGCTCGTTGACGACCGGCGACCGGACCACCTCGTGGTGCGTGGTCATCGCGCCGATGAACACGTGGTCGCCGTGGTCGGCGATGCCGCGGAGCTCGGCCACGCGCCCGATGTCGATCAGTGTGGTGGGGTAGGCGAGCCGCAGCCGGAGCAGCGGCAGCAGCGACTGGCCGCCGGCGAGCACCTTGGCCTCCTCCCCGGCGTCGCCGAGCACGGCCAGGGCCTCCTCCAGCGACGACGGCCTGGAGTAGTCGAACGACGCGGGAATCAAACCGATGCTCCTTCCTCTGCGCTGGGCGCCCGGTCGTGGAGGGCCCGCCACACCCGTTCCGGGGTGCACGGCATCCGCACGTCGCGTACCCCGTACGGGCGCAGCGCGTCCACGATCGCGTTGACCACGGCCGGGGTGGAGGCGATCGTGCCGGCCTCGCCGACGCCCTTGACCCCGAGCGGGTTCGAGGTCGCCGGGGTCTCGGTGCGGTCGGTGACGAACACGGGCAGGTCGGTGGCGGACGGCAGCAGGTAGTCGGCCATGGTCGTGGTCAGCAGGTTGCCGTCGGCGTCGTACACCACCTCCTCGAACAGCGCCTGGGCGATCCCCTGGGCGATGCCGCCGTGCACCTGTCCCTCGACGATGAGCGGGTTGACCACCTTGCCCACGTCGTCGACGGCCACATAGGACCGGATCGTCGTCGCGCCGGTCTCGGTGTCCACCTCGACCGCGCACAGGTGCGTCCCGTGCGGGAAGGAGAAGTTGTCGGGGTCGAACGTCGCCTGGGCGTCGAGCCGCGGCTCGAACCCCTCGGGGAGGTCGTGCGCGGCGAACGTGGCGAGGGCGATCTCCTGGATCGTCCGCTCCGTCGTGGTGCCGCGCACCCGGAACCGACCGTCGGTGAACTCGACGTCGTCGGGGGAGGCCTCCATCATGTGGGCCGCGACCTGCCGGGCCTTCTCCCGCACCTTCTCGCACGCCTGCACCAGGGCGATGCCGCCGACGGAGAGCGAGCGGGAGCCGTAGGTGTCCATGCCCTTGTGCGACGAGGCCGTGTCGCCGTGCAGTACCGAGACGTCCTCGAACGGGACGCCGAGCGCGTCTGCGACGATCTGGCTCCACGCGGTCACGTGACCCTGGCCGTGCGGGCTGGAGCCGGTGACCACCTCGACCTTGCCGGTCGGGAGCATCCGGACCTCGGCGTGCTCCCAGCCGCCCGCGCCGTACGACAGGCTGCCGAGGACCCGGCTCGGTGCCAGGCCGCACATTTCGGTGTACGTCGAGATGCCGATGCCGAGCTGGACGGGGTCGCGGCGGTTGCGCCGATCGGCCTGTTCCGCCCGCAGCTCGTCGTAGCCGAACAGCGCGAGCGCCCGGTCGGTGGCCGCCTCGTAGTTGCCCGAGTCGTAGGTCAGGCCGCAGATCGTCGTGTACGGAAACTCCGCGTGCCGGATCCAGTTGCGGCGTCTGACCTCCATCGGATCGAGCCCGAGCTCGGCCGCCAGCTCGTCCATCGCGCGTTCGATCGCGAAGGTGGCCTCCGGCCGGCCCGCGCCCCGATAGGCGTCGGTCGGCATCTTCGTGGTGAAGACGCCGGTGCAGGTGAAGTCGTAGGCGTCCATCTTGTAGATGCCGCCGTACATGAACGCGCCGAGCAGCGGGACGCCGGGCGTGACCAGCATCAGGTAGGCGCCCATGTCCGCGAGCAGGTCGACCTTGACGCCGCGGATCCTGCCGTCGCTTTCGGCGGCCACACTGATCCGCTGGAGCTGGTCGCGGCCGTGGTGCACGGTCAGGTTGCCCTCTGATCGCGACTCGGTCCACTTGACCGGGCGGCCGAGACGGCGGGTGATCAGCAGGCAGAGCACCTCCTCTGCCGTCACCTGCAGCTTGGACCCGAACCCGCCGCCAACGTCCGGGGCGATCACGCGGAGCTTGTGCTCGGGGATCCCCGTGGTCAGCGCGAGCATGACCCGCAGGATGTGCGGGATCTGCGTCGCCGAATGCAGGGTGAACCCGTCGCCGTCGGTCTGCGCCACGACGGCGCGCGGTTCCATCGCCGAGGGGATGAGCCGCTGCTGGACGAAGGTCCTGTCGATCACGACGGGCGCGTCGCGGAACGCGCCCTCGACGTCTCCCTGGGCGAACTTCCAGGTGAACGCCCTGTTCCCGACCTCGTGGACGGTCGCGGAGCCCTCGGTCAGCGCCTCGGTCATGTCGAGCACGGGGTCCAGCGGCTCGTAGTCGATCTCGATGGCGTCCAGCGCGTCCGCCGCCCGGTAGCGGTCGGTGGCGATTACGCAGGCCACCGCCTCGCCCACGTAGCGGACCTCGTCCACGGCCATCGGCGGGTGATCGGGGATGACGATGTCCTCGGTCACCGGCCAGGCGCACGGCAGGCTGCCCTGCTCGGCGGCGAAGTCCCGGCCGCTGAACACCGCCACCACGCCGGGCCGGCCGCGCGCGGCCGAGACGTCGACGCGGGTGATCCGCGCATGCGCCAGCGGACTGCGCAGGAACGCCACATGGAGCATGCCGGGAAGCTGGATGTTGTCGGTCCACTGGGTGCGGCCGGTGACCAGCCGCGCGTCCTCCTTGCGCCGGCGGGCCCTGCCCACCTCGCCCATCGTGCCGGCCGGCGCCGTGTCCGTTTCGGTCACCGCGAGGTCACCCCCATCTCCTCGGCGCCTCGCCGTACGGCACGGACGATGTTGCAGTAACCGGTGCACCGGCACAGGTTCCCCTCCAGGCCCTGGCGGATGGCCTCGTCCGAGGGGTCGGGGTCGTCGTTGAGCAGGTCGATCGCGGCCAGGATCATGCCGGGCGTGCAGTAGCCGCACTGGAGGGCGTGTTCCTCGTGGAAGGCCCGCTGCATGGGGTGCCAGTTCCCGTCGCTCGCCAGGCCCTCGATGGTGACGATCTCGCTCTCATCCGCCTGTACGGCGAGCACCGAGCAGCTCTTCACGCTCCTGCCGTCCATGAGCACCGTGCACGACCCGCAGTTGCTGGTGTCGCAGCCGATCGGGGTGCCGGTCTTTCCCAATCGATCTCTCAGGAAGTGGACCAGGAGCGTTCGCGGTTCCACGTCTTCTTCGTAGGTGATGTCGTCGACCTTGACGGTGATCCGGGGCATGACGTCCTCCCCAAAAGCGGTGAGACCGGATATCAGCGAACGTACGCTCCGTATCCGTTTGGTCAAGCCCCCCTCATCACTTGGACGACGATCGGTCTCACTCGTCAGCGGGCCCGTCAGGTCTCACACCGGTCCTGCCCATGTCGGGGTGATGCGTTCCCGCGCCGACCGTCACCGCAGCGGGAAGGGAACGCCGTGCTGGTCGGCGGGGCGGGGGCCGAAGACGCGGCGGTCCCGTTCGTCGATCCGCACGTCGTTGATGCTCGCCTCCCGCCTGCGCATCAGCCCGTTCTCGTCGAACTCCCACAGTTCGTTGCCGTAACTGCGCCACCACTGACCGTCGGCGTCGTGCCATTCGTACTGGAAGCGTACGGCGATGCGATCACCGGTGAAGGCCCAGAGCTCCTTGCGTAGCGCGTAGTCCAGTTCCCTGGCCCACTTGCGGGTGAGGAATCGCCGGATCTCCGCACGCCCGGAGAGGAACTCGTCCCGGTTGCGCCAGACGGAGTCGGGTGTGTAGGCGAGGGCGACCCGTTCGGGATCGCGGGTGTTCCAGGCGTCCTCGGCCGCCTGGACCTTGACGCGGGCGGTCTCCTCGGTGAAGGGAGGCAGGGGTGGCTTCATATCGACATACCTCTTTTCGAGTTCTGGGCGGAAAGGTATAGGCGGGAAACGTCAAACGGGAAGTTCTGGCCGGAAAACGGATGGAGTGGAGCGCGGAACCGGTACGGGCGGGTTGAACCTGGAGTGATCCACGAATGTCCATCGGAACGGGGTCGCGCCGATCACCTGCAGGACCGAGTCCACCTCGAACTCGACGAACCGCTGGGCATCCGGCACGCGTCCGGGATCCCACTCCACCCGTGCCCGGCCGGTCAAATGGAGTGCGTCCCCGGTCGTCCAGTCGAGGAAGAGCAGTCCTGCCGCCGGATTGAGCTCCAGGTTGCCGAGGGTCATGTACATCAGGTTTCCCGCGTAGTCTGGGAAGAGCAGCCGTCGTTCATCCACGACCTGGACGAATCCGGGGTTGCCACCCCGGTGCGACACGTCCGAGCCGAACCCGTCGGCGTGGGTGGCGATGAAGAACGTGTCGGCGTCGCGGATCATCGCCTGCTGCCCCACGGTCAGGGTGGTGCCGTCGTACGCCGTCCGTGCCGTGGTCGGCGCCTCCTCGGTCAGCTCGCGGCGCTGCAGATACTTCGGGCAGTTCGCGTACACCTGATCGGTCCGCAGCAGCAGCCGGTGACCGTCTCTGCGGGCTCGGCCGTTGGCCCGCATCCGCCGCCGGGTCATCGGCTCGATCGCCAGTGTCCCGAGATCGTGCTCGGTGTCGAAGAGCCCGGCCAGCGGCGCGTCGGGCAGTGCGTCGATCACGATGGCGCGCTCGCCGACGGCCGTGACGAAGCCCGGCGGGCCGGTCAGCGCCGCCGCCCAGACGCGACCGTCCCCGTCGGGGGCGCCGATGACGATCATGCGCTGGTCGCGCAGGAACTCCGCCGCCCTGGCGGGGATCTCCGCGCGTACGCGGGCCGAGCCGTGCTCCGCCAGTCGCACGCCGGCCCCGCGCTGGATCGCGACCTCGCCGGGATGCCGCACGGGTCCTCCTTTCTCTTACGGCTCCGCCGTACCGGACTCGATCAGAAGAAACCGCAGGTGGGGGCGGTGGCGGTCGGGGCAGGGCGGACGTCGGCCCCGCTCGGCGCGTAGATCTCCAAGCGAATGCCATCGGGGTCCTCGAAGAACACGCCACCGGAGGAGGCGCCCTCGCCGTGCGGCACGATCCCGTCATGGTGGAGCCTGGCCCCACTCTCGCGGATCACGGCCTCCGCCCGGCGGACGGTCTCGATGTCCGGTACCTCGAAGGCCAGGTGGTGCAGACCGGGCCGGGCGGGGGAGAAAGCGCCCTCGCTCTGCTGCCAGAGCGTCAGCATCAGTTTCCCTTCGCGGCCGAGGAACGCGTACCGGCGGCCCTCCTCGTGTGACTCGCCGAGCACCTCGAAGTCGAGGACCTTCCGGTAGAAGTCCACCGACCTGCTGAGGTCGGTGACGTTGAGCCCCACGTGTCCGGTTCTCAAGCTCACAGCAACTCCTGTTCGCACAGTTCTAACGGAACCATCCGTTAGACACGAGGAGCAATCTAACGGATGGAAGGCAAAAAGTCCATTAGAAGAGGGTTGCGGTGAGCCGGGGCACGGATGCGACGTGCCGGTGCGGTGGGTTCGGCCGCGTCGAGCCGTACCGTCGAAGGTCGTCTTCACGGCTCGGGCGGGAATGCGGAGAAGTCAGGCCGAGGATTCAGCGGTCGGCACTGTGCTGGCGGTAGTGCCGGGCCGCGCGAGCACGATTGCCACAGGCCACCGAGCACCACTCCTGTCGCGGATGCTCCTTGACGAAATAGAGCACGCAGCGGGGTGCGGGGCAGGTCCGCAGCTTCTCGCGGTACGGCCCGGCGAGCAGTTCCACCGCCGAAGCGGCGAGCACGGCTCTGATCCGCTCGGACTCCCCGGCCGACACCGCGGGGACGACATGGGCGACGGGAACGTCATCGTCCGGCCAGTCCAGCATCGGCGCCACCGGAACCGCCATCGCCGTCGCGTTCACCAGGTCGAGTGACGGGCGGAACGGCGGCAGCCGGTCGGCGTCCGCGGCGCTGGCGGGACCCGGGGAGACGGCTCGCGCGAACAGCGCGCGGATGGCCTGCCGAAGCTCGACGATCTCATCCCGCAGGGTCTCCGTGGCCGTGAACGAGTCTGGATCGACTCTCAGTGCGGCGGCGTGCTCCCGGCACCAGGTGGTCGTTTCCGCGACGTCCGCCAGCCTGTCGACCGGTCCGGTCCGCAGCATGCCGATCGTGCTGACGAACTCCAGAGCCAGAAGGGCGGACACCGGGTCAGTCTAACGTGATCTGGGCGGATTTCCCGTGAGGCGGATACACGAGTTCGGCGGCGCTGGCCCATGGTCAGTGGTCGGTGATCAGTGCCGCACTATCTTGACGATGATGGCGACGAACGCGGCGAACCCCAGCCCGCCGATGAGCACGGGTGCCATGACGACGGGATCGGGGGCGGGGCCGGTCAGGTAGCGGATGCCGATGCCGATGAACAGCAGGCCGCTGAGCAGCGCCATCCAGTCGGTCCGGTGGACCCGGCGGGGGCGCTCGGCCTTCCGGTCGGGCAGCGCGGACCGGTCATGCGTCATGGGCAGGTCAGGCGGCACGGCGCACCTCCACATCCCCGACCCCGGCCTTCACGTGGAGTTCGATCGTGGGCGCGTCCGACCTGCCGGTCACCTCGGGCTCCAGGACCTGCTCGAACCGGACGTCCGTACCGTCCTCCACCTTGTGGTCGATCTTCACCTCGCCCACCCGGGTGTATCCGTGCACCTCCACTCGCGCGGCCGGGGGCACGATCACGGTGAGCTGCCCGATCGACACCGACGCGTTGAACCTGACCCGGGTGCCGGATCGGAGAGCGAGGTCGCTCAGGTCGAGACGGCCCTCGCCGATCCCGATCGTGTAGTCCGTCGTGGCCTGGGTGACCTTCACGGGGTGCCAGGCGAAGCTGCCGACCTTCTTGGGGACCCCGTTCATCGTCGATCCCGCGATGAGGACGAGGGCCACGATCGTGCCGGCGGTGACGAGCGCCGCGCCCCGGCCGAACCATGTCGCGATGAGCAGGCCCGCGCCGATCGTGATGAGGACCGCCCCGCCGATCACCGGCAGACTGACCGAACCGGTGCCCGACTGCTGCACCGTAACCATGATCCCTCCAATGACCAGGGCGAGGCAGATGGTGAGTCCGCCGATGAAAGACTTGGGCCGCTTGACCTTCACCCGGGCGGGGGGCGGCGTGACCGGCCGGTACGGCCCGGCCGCCATCGGCGGGTGCGGCCGTCGCGGGGCGTAGGGGCCGTGCGGGGCGTACGGTTCCCCGGAGGCGTAGCCGTACGTGCCGGCGCGTGCCTCCCGCGCCAGATCCGACAGCCGCCGGTAGCCGGGAGGCGCCGTGCTCTGGGGACCTGCGCCGGGGTGCCTCGGCCCGGCACGGCCAGGCCCAAGGGACACAGGGTGATCCGGGGCGGGGTGATTCGGTGCGGGGCCGCCGGGGGTCGGCGGAGTCCGGGTGGTCGGCTCGCCGACGGAGGCCGAGACCGCGTCGGCGGATGCCGCTTCCCGTAGTGGCGAGTCGCCCGCGTCGTCGGCGCCGGTTCGGCCGGTCGGGGTTGCGTCGGTCGGGGTTGCGTCGGTCAGGGTTGCGTCGGTCGGGGGTGCGTCGGTCGGGGTTGCGTCGGTCGGGGTTGCGTCGGTCGGGGTTGCGTCGGCCCCGGTTCCTTCGGTCCTCGTGTCGTCGGACCCGGTGCCGCCGGAAACCCCTTCGGAGACGTGCGGGCTCCCCGGGACGTGGATGCCGGGGGCCTGGAAGCGGGCCGTTCCGTCCGGTTGGTGTCGGGGCACCGCGTCGTACGGCTGCTCGGGAGGCACCGTGCCGTACGGCTGCTCCTGGAACGGCCGGGGGAACGTCGCGGTCGCCGGCATCGCGGGGGCCGGGGCCCCGGAGGGCCGCATGCCGCGCCGCCCGGTCGCCCGCTCCGGCATCGACTTGACCAGGGTTCGCAGGTCGACGCCGCGTGCGTGCGCGGCCAGCAGCACGATGGCCAGCAGCGTGCCGATCACGATGGTGCCCCTGTTGACCCCGCCGGACCCGACGTTGATGATCAGGCCGAGCGCGAAGACCGCCGCCATCAGCGCGAGCACGGTCTCGGCGTCGAACAGCCGGTGGGTCCACTGCTCCAGATGGCCGGGCTGCCCGCCGGGCCGTCGCATCAGCAGGAACGCGGCGACGTACAGCAGGATGCCGGTGCCGGAGGCGAGGACCAGCACGGCGAACCCGACTCGGAACAGCACCGGGTCCATCCCGGTGAACCTGCCGAGGCCCGCGCACACCCCGGTGAGCATGCGGCCGGAGCCGTCACGGCTCAGCACCTGCTCCGGCTCCGGCCCGGCGGCTGGATCCGGCCGGGGATCGGGGGCAGGGGTGGTCGGCGCTTCGGTCATGCTCCCATCCTGGCCGCGTCCGCCACCTGCGTGCCATCGGGGTAACCCCTGACTCATCCCCGACCTCTCCGGGGGCGGACCAGGGCGGCCCCTGATGCGAGGCGGGGCCGTGACGTGTGACGATGCTTGCCGAGATGTCTGAGATGCCTAACACGATGCCCAGCGCCCCGGAGGCGCACCGCCCCCGGCTGGTCCGGCCCATGACGGGCCGGGTGATCGCCGGGGTGGCCCAGGGCGCCGCGGCCCAGCTCCGGCTCGACCCGGTGGTCATGCGGCTGGCTTTCGTGCTGCTCACCATCGTCGACGGGCTCGGCTTCGTGGCCTACGCCGCGCTGTGGATGTTCACGCCGAAGGAGCAGCTCAAGGGACGCGTGCCCGGCCGGGACTGGGGGCAGCTCGCGGCGTACGCCGTGCTGTGGCTGGTGCTGGCGGCCTTCGGCTGGCTGACCGGCGCGCCCAGCGGGGGGTACGGCACCTGGCCGCTGGCCATCGGCGGCGTCGGCGCGTTGATCCTGTGGCAGCAGGCCGATCCGGACCGACGGCAGCGGTGGATGAGCGGCGCGGTCAAGCAGGTCAACGCGACCTGGGTCCGTACGGGCATCGGGGCGCTGCTGGTCGTCGTGGGGGCGATCGGCTTCCTCGCCGCGAGCGGCGAGCTGGCCAAGGCCAGCACCGGCCTCGTCTTCACCGCCGTCGTCGTCGGCGGCATTCTGATGATCGCCGCACCGTGGCTCGCCTCCCTCATCCAGGAGCTCCAGCGGGAGCGCACCGAGCGCATCAGACAGGAGGAACGGGCCGAGATGGCCGCCCACGTGCACGACTCCGTCCTCCACACGCTGACGCTGATCCAGCGCAACGCGCACGACGCGCGCGAGGTGACGCGGCTCGCCCGGTCGCAGGAGCGTGAGCTGCGCAACTGGCTCTACCAGCCCAAGCAGGACGCCGACGCCACGCTCGCCGCCGCCGTACGGAGAGTCGCGGCGGAGGAGGAGGACGCACACGGCGTGCACATCGAGGTGGTCTGCGTGGGCGACTGCGAGCTGACCGAGGGCCTGGTGGCCTTGCTCCACGCGGCGCGGCAGGCGATGGTGAACGCGGCGAAATACAGTGAGGCTTCGGTCATATCCGTCTACGCCGAAGTAGAGCCCGAGGAGGTGACGGTGTTCATCAGGGACCGCGGCAAGGGCTTCGTGCTCGACGACGTGCCGGAGGACCGGATGGGCATCCGGCAGTCGATCATCGGCAGGATGGAGCGGAACGGCGGCAGCGCCCGGATCAGGACCGAGCCCGGCGACGGGACCGAGGTCATGCTGACCATGAAGAGGAACCCGTGACCTCGGCGTCACGGTGACGAGTCGCGGTGACGATGAGGGAGTAATGAAGACCATTCGAGTGCTGATCGTCGACGATCACCGGCTGTTCCGGTCCGGGGTGCGCGCCGAGTTGGGGCCGTCGATCCAGGTGGTCGGCGAGGCGGAGGACGTGGATTCGGCGGTGCCGGCGATCGCCGAGTTGGCGCCCGACGTGGTGCTGCTGGACGTGCACATGCCGGGCGGTGGCGGCCAGGAGGTGCTGCGGCGGGTGCTCGGCTCCGGCTCCCAGGTACGCTTCCTCGCGCTGTCGGTCTCGGACGCCGCCGAGGACGTGATCGGGGTCATCCGGGGCGGGGCCAGGGGTTATGTCACGAAGACCATCAGCGGCGCCGAGCTGACCGACGCGATCATCCGGGTCTCCGAGGGCGACGCGGTCTTCTCCCCGCGGCTGGCCGGCTTCGTGCTCGACGCGTTCGCCTCGACCGAGGCGCCGCCCATCGATCCCGAGCTCGACTCGCTCACCCAGCGGGAACGCGAGGTGCTGCGGCTCATCGCGCGCGGCTACGCGTACAAGGAGATCGCCAAGGAGCTGTTCATCTCGGTGAAGACGGTCGAGACCCACGTGTCGAGCGTGCTGCGCAAGTTGCAGCTCTCCAACCGGCACGAGCTGTCACGCTGGGCCACGGCGCGGCGTCTCGTCTGACTCCCGGCCGGGGTCCCGGCGGCGAGGGAACTGTGGCGAGGGAACGGCGGCGGGGCCGCGGAGGAGGACACGTGGGACGTACGGACCCGGTCGTGTGCTCCGTGGGGCTGCTCGCGGCCGCCAACGTGCTGAACAACCGGATCGCCAGACGCTGGGCGCCGCTGACGTCGGCCGTCACGACCGCCGCGCTGATCGGCCTGGCCCGGCGCGAGGGCCTGAGCCTCCGGGAACTGGGCATCGGGGCTGGGGATCTCGAGACCGGGGGTCTCGGAGCCGGGGATCTCGGTTCATGGGGGCGTGGTGCCCGCCTCGGCGGCGCGCTCGCCGCGGCGGTGGCGGCGGTCTACGCGGCCGGCGTCGCCCTGCCCCGGACCCGGCCGCTGTTCCTCGACGAGAGGGCACTCGCGCTCTCGCGCGGGCGCCTGGCCGAGGAGATCCTGCTCCAGGTGCCCGTGGGAACGGTCCTGCTCGAAGAGGTCGCCTTCCGCGGCGTCCTGCCCGCGCTGCTGGCGTCGCGCGGGCCTTTCTGCCGCCCGCTGCCATCGCGTACGGCCGCCGCCGCCTCGGCCGCGCTCTTCGGGCTGTGGCACGTGCTGCCCGCGATGGACATGGCTCGCGCCAACCCGGCGCTGGGCCGCGTCGCCTCGGCGGAGCCGCCGGCCGAGCCGGGATCGGCGCAGAGGACGGTACGGCTGGTCGCAGGGACGGTCCTGTCGACGGGGGCCGCCGGATCGCTCCTCCACGAACTGCGCCGCCGTGGCGGGCTGCTCGCGCCGTCGCTGCTCCACCTCGCCACGAACTCGCTCGGCTACCTCGCCGCCCGGCTGGCCAGAAGGCTCGGCACGGAGCATCCGAGCTCCCGTGACGGCTAGGCGACGAAGATGCGGCGCCGTTGCCACGAGGCGCGCCTGTGCTGATATTCGCCGACCGCAGCCATGATCACACTGATGGGCACCACGGCGTCCTCTCGAGCCAGAGCCGCCTCCACCCATTCACGGATGAGCGCAGTGGGCTTGACCCCGCGATCCTTTGCCCGCTCCCGTACCTGATCCATGACCGCCTTCGGCAGCCGCAGCGAAGTGACGATCATCACCTCGTCGGCAGGCACCGGTTCACGTGGAACCACGATTACGGTGCGGTCGGATCCGTACGAGATCAGGCGGTGACCACGCGGTGGAACGCCTCGGCGTAGGTGCCCTCGGGGAGGCCGGCGGCGGCCGCGTTCTCGGCGAGCCATCCCTTCACCATGCCCTCCAGGTCGTCCATGTGCCCCGTCTGGCTCTCGTGCGCGCGCAGTGCGGCGATCTTGCGGTCGACCGTCGCTGTGACGTCCACGAAGTGATCGGGGGTCATCGTGCCGGACAGCCACACCTCCCGTACGGTCCACGCCGCCAGGCCCTCGTCCGCCAGCAGTTCGGGGAAGGCGTACGGATTGCGTGCGTCGGGGTAGACCGCGTCGAGGGTGGCGCCGCCGACCGCCCGGTGGTCGGGGTGGCTCGGGCCGAGGCGGACGTAGTTGCGCTCGGGCGTGGAGGTGATGACGAGGTCGGGCCGCACCTGCCGGATCACCCGGGCGATGTCGCGGCGCAGGCCGAGGGTCTGCTCGACCATCCCGTCCCGGTAGCCGAGGAAGCGGAGATCGGTGACGCCGACGCATTTGGCCGCGGCCGTCTGCTCGGCGCGGCGGAGCGCGGCCATGCCGCCGTTGTCGAACTCCCGGTCGAAACCACCCGCGTCGCCATCGGTGACCAGGCAGTAGACGACCTCCTTGCCGGCGTCGATCAGCTTGGCGATCGTACCGGCACCGCCGAAATCGATGTCGTCGGGGTGCGCCATGACCACGAGCACCCGCTTGAGCCCAGCCTCGTCCAGCATCTGCCGTCCTCCTCGTCTCGGCCATTCACCTTAAACGGGAAACAAAGGGATCGGGCGGACCGGCGGGCACCGGATGTCGGTGGACCGCCTTACGCTGTTGACGTGTCCACCGGAGCCGATGCCACCACCCACCCCTTGCTCGACGGCCTCAACGAGCAGCAGCGCGAGGCCGTCCTCCATCGGGGCAGTCCCCTCTTGATCGTCGCCGGAGCCGGATCCGGCAAGACGCGGGTGCTGACCCACCGCATCGCGTATTTGCTGGCCGAGCGAGACGTCCGGCCGGGGGAGATCCTCGCGATCACCTTCACGAACAAGGCGGCCCGGGAGATGAAGGACCGGGTCGAGCGGCTGGTGGGGCCGCGCTCGCGGGCCATGTGGGTGATGACCTTCCACAGCGCCTGCGTGCGCATCCTGCGGCGTGAGGCCAAGCGGCTGGGGTTCGCCTCGAGCTTCTCGATCTACGATCAGGCCGACTCCCAGCGGCTCATGGCGATGGTCTGCCGCGAGCTCGACCTCGATCCCAAGCGTTACCCGCCGCGTTCGTTCTCCGCCCAGGTCAGCAACTTCAAGAACGAGCTGATCGACTACGAGACGGCGGCCGAGCGCGCCGGGACGCATCTGGAGCGCACGCTGGCCGAGGCGTACCGGACCTACCAGCGGCGGCTGACCGAGGCCGGCGCGATGGACTTCGACGACCTGATCATGCTGACGGTCACCCTGTTCCAGCTCTTCCCCGAGGTGGCGGAGCACTACCGGCGGCGGTTCCGGCACGTGCTGGTCGACGAGTACCAGGACACCAACCACGCGCAGTACGAGCTGGTCCGCGAGCTGGTGGGGCGGCCGGAGCTGAAGACGGCCGACGGCGACGTGGTCCGGGAGGGCACCGGCGTCGAGCCGGCCGAGCTGGTGGTGGTCGGCGACGCCGACCAGTCGATCTACGCCTTCCGCGGGGCGACGATTCGCAACATCCTCGAGTTCGAGCGTGACTATCCGGCCGCGCGGACGATCCTGCTGGAGCAGAACTACCGGTCCACGCAGACGATCCTCAACGCGGCGAACGCGGTGATCTCACGCAACGAGAGCCGCAAGCCCAAGAACCTGTGGTCCGACCAGGGCGCCGGACCGAAGATCATCGGTTATGTGGCGGACAACGAGCACGACGAGGCGATGTTCGTCGCCCAGGAGGTCGACAGGCTCACCGACGAGCATGGGATCACGCCCGGCCAGGTCGCGATCTTCTACCGGACGAACGCCGCCTCCCGGGTGTTCGAGGAGATATTCATCCGCACCGGCCTGCCGTACAAAGTCGTCGGCGGGGTGCGGTTCTATGAGCGCAAGGAGGTCAAGGACCTGCTGGCCTATCTGCGGGTCCTGGCCAACCCGAACGACACGGTGTCGCTGCGGCGCATTCTCAACGTGCCCAAGCGCGGCATCGGGGAGCGGGCCGAGGCGATGGTCGAGGCGTTCGCGAACCGGGAGCGGATCAGCTTCTGGGCGGGGCTGCAGCGGGTGGACGAGGCACCCGGCCTGGCCACCCGGTCGATCAACGCGATCAAGGAGTTCACGGCGCTGCTCGATCACCTGCGCAGCCGGGAGCTGTCGCCGGCCGAGCTGGCCGAGGAGGTGCTGAACGCCACCGGCTACCGCGCCGAACTGGAGGGCTCCCGCGATCCGCAGGACGAGAGCCGCCTGGAGAACCTCAACGAGCTGATCTCGGTGGCGGCAGAGTTCGGGGAGGCGAACCCGGACGGCACGCTGGTCGACTTCCTGGAGCAGGTCGCGCTGGTCTCCGACGCCGACCAGATTCCGGGCGGTCCGGAGGGGGCCGGGGGAGTCGTCCCCCCGAGCGAGCAAGGCCCGGACCGGGACGACCACGGCGGTGTCGTGACCCTGATGACCCTGCACACCGCGAAGGGCCTGGAGTTCCCCGTGGTGTTCCTCACCGGGATGGAGGACGGGGTCTTCCCCCACATGCGCTCGATGGGCGACCTGAAGGAGCTGGAGGAGGAGCGTCGCCTGGCCTATGTCGGCATCACCCGGGCGGAGCAGCGGCTCTACCTGTCCCGGGCCGCGGTCCGGTCCTCCTGGGGCGCGCCCTCGTTCAACCCCGCTTCGCGGTTCCTGACGGAGGTCCCCGGCGATCTCGTCGAGTGGCGTACGGACCCGGCCAAGGACGCCAGGTCGGCGGCGGTGTCCCGGGACGGCGTGGGATCACGCGCGTCTCGTACGGCTCCCGCTCCGGGGAAGAAGGGCGCGGGCAACGTACCGAACCTGGCCCCGGGGGATCGGGTAACCCACGACGCGTTCGGCCTGGGCACGGTGATCAGCGTCGACGGCGTGGGCCCCCGCGCCCAGGCGAAGATCGATTTCGGTGGCTCGGGTGAGAAGACGCTGCTCCTCGCCTACGCCCCGATCGAGAAGCTCTAGAGCATGGAAGCGGCGTCCGGCGGCGGCGTGGCCGTCCGCCGGACGCGCTGCGACCGGATCGCTCTCTGCCTCTCAGCGGCCGAGTCCCCGGTTCAGGTCGAGGAGCTGCGGCGTCTGCGGGGCCTCGCCGTCGATGTCGGAAAGGTCGGCCACCTGGTCTGCCGGCGGCGGGGTGACCTTGATCTTCTTGCCCCAGCCGGTGAACCTGGCGTCGCTGGTGAGCGCCATCTGGATGCTCGTCTTCTTGATCTTCACCGTCTCGCGGGTCGAGGTGGTGACGCGCCGGACGAGGTTGTCCGTGCCCAGCCAGACCTTCCAGCTGATCCGCGACGCCTTCTCCTTGGCGCTCATGCCGTTCAGCTGCTTTCTCGTCGCCGGCGATGCCGACAGGAGCTGCTTCACCGTGATCGTGCCACGGTAGAGCGTGGTCTTGGCGCCGCCGATGACGCCGCCCCTGCCCCTCGCCTTCGTGGTCGAGAGGACCGTCTGGAGCGTGTTCGGGTCGAGGGGGTTGATGAGGAAGCTGCTGGAGAACTCACGGGCCGGGTCGCCGCCCGGTGAGCGCAGCCAGGTCTTCCCCTCGGGCAGGAGGGAGTCGAACA
Source organism: Sphaerimonospora mesophila NBRC 14179 = JCM 3151 (assembly GCA_001552515.1). Lineage (GTDB taxonomy): Bacteria > Actinomycetota > Actinomycetes > Streptosporangiales > Streptosporangiaceae > Sphaerimonospora > Sphaerimonospora mesophila. Next base: position 64,650 of record BCRI01000003.1, on the reverse strand, counting down.
GGTGGCCGGACGAGTAGGTCGTCTTGTTGACCGTGATCGTGTGGATCGGCTTGTTCAGGCCCTCCATCTCCTCCTCGTCGCCGAACAGATCGCCCCAGTCGGCCTTGAGGGTGATGTCGGACGCGGTGACACCGGTGCGGCCGAATCCGACGGTGCCCTTGCTCCGCAGCTTGACCGAGGTCAGGCCGCCCACATCGATTTTGCTGACCGACGTGAAATGCACGCCGCGGCCGGTGACGAACTGCTTCTTCAGCGCGGTGACCGGCTTGGCGGCGGGAGCTTGCGCATATGCGGGCGCGGCCAGCGCGGGAGTCACCACGCCGACGGTAGCCGTACATGCCAAAGTGGCGATTAATCGCCTCATGAGTCATTCCTCCCGTAATACACCCCATCTATCGGGGGTGACCGGGACATTCTGGCGGGTAATGATCACAGTAAAGTCACAAAGGTTGGGATTTGCTGTGGATTTACCGTGGATTATCTGATGCCTTTTGGTTATCATTTCGCGCGCGAATATTTTTGCTTGAAAGGAAATTTTGGGCGACGCGTGACCGCCGCCGGGTGTTCGTCCACCCGACGGGTGGAGGATGCGCGGTCGCCGCGCGCCGTACCGGCCGGTTGGAGAGGACGCTCTGTTCGCGCGGGCCGTACGGAATATGTCGCCGGAGGGGTGGCGGGTCCGGCCGACGGGTCGAGGAGGAGGTGGCGCGCACGTCGCCGATCCGCGGGACGTGACGGTGCCGCGGGGGGCGTGAAGGGGGCGCGGGCGGGAATCAGCCTGCGGGCAGCGGAGGATGGACGAGGCGGGGGAGGGGTCCCCATGGCGGGCAGAATCCGGGTCGTCGTCGCCAAGCCCGGACTGGACGGGCACGATCGCGGCGTGAAGATCGTGGCGAGGGCGCTGCGCGACGCGGGCATGGAGGTCGTCTACACCGGGCTGCACCAGACGCCCGAGCAGATCGTGCGGACCGCGATCCAGGAGGACGCGGCGGCCATCGGGCTGTCGATTCTGTCCGGGGCCCACATGACGCTCTTCGCCCGCGTGCTCGAGATCCTCCGCGAGCAGGACGCCGGCGACATCGTGGTGTTCGGCGGCGGGATCATTCCGGAGGCCGACATCCCCGAACTGCGACGTTTGGGGGTGGCCAGGATCTTCACACCCGGCGCCTCGACGCGGGAGATCGTCGAGTGGGTCCGCGCCGCAGTGCCCGCGACCGTCTAGTGCCGCGACTGCCAAGGTTTGCCCGGACGGCGCGGTGTCCAGGGCGGTGCATCGCAAGGCGGAGGAGGAGCTGAGTAGCGGAGCTACGAGCGACGACGACAACGCGGCGAGGTGCCGCCCTGGGCGACGCGACGGGGCAAAGGTTGGCGGGAGGGGCACTAGTGCCAGCATCATCGGACATGTCCCAACATTGTGCAGATCAACGGCGCGGTTTCGCATGGACCCGATGACGAAGCCACCGCCGGACGGAGGCTAGGCTTCATGGGCGGAAAATGCCGGGCGGAACGACGGTGCCCGGCCATCGACGTCAAAGGGGACGGACCCTCGTGGACCTGTTCGAACATCAAGCGAAGGAACTCTTCGCGGAATACGGCATCCCGGTGCCGCGCGGAATCGTCGCGCAGACCGCGGCGGAGGCGCGTGCGGCCGCTGAGCAGCTGACCGGCCGCGTTGTGGTCAAGGCGCAGGTCAAGACCGGTGGACGCGGTAAGGCCGGCGGTGTGAAGGTGGCCGACGACGCGGCCGACGCGCATGCGAAGGCGACTCAGATCCTCGGCATGGACATCAAGGGCCACACGGTCCACAAGGTTCTGGTCGAGGAGGCCAGCCAGATCGCGGAGGAATACTACTTTTCCTTCCTTCTCGACCGGGCCAACCGCACGTTCCTCGCCATCTGCTCGGCGTCCGGCGGAATGGACATCGAAGAGGTGGCGCACACCGCGCCGGAGAAGGTCGCCAAGGTGCCGGTCAGCCCGCTCACCGGCGTCGACCGGGCCACGGCCCGGGAGATCGCCCAGGCCGGCGGCCTGCCCGAGAAGGCGCTGGACGGCGCAGCCGACCTCATCGAGAAACTCTGGGCCGTGTTCCTCGACGAGGACGCCTCGCTCGTCGAGGTCAACCCGATGATCCTCGCGGCCGACGGCCAGGTGAAGGCCCTCGACGGCAAGGTCACCCTCGACGACAACGCGAGCTTCCGCCAGCCCGAGCACGTGCAGTACGTCGACAAGGCGGCCGAGGACCCGCTCGAGGCGCGGGCCAAGGAGAAGCACCTCAACTACGTCAAGCTCGACGGCACGGTCGGCATCATCGGCAACGGCGCCGGCCTGGTCATGTCCACGCTCGACGTGGTCGCCTACGCGGGTGAGGCGTTCCCCGGCCGGCCGAGGCCGGCCAACTTCCTCGACATCGGCGGCGGCGCCTCGGCCGAGGTCATGGCGAACGGCCTGGAGATCATCCTGTCCGACCCGTCGGTGAAGTCGGTCTTCGTCAACGTCTTCGGCGGCATCACCGCCTGCGACGCGGTCGCCAACGGCATCGTCGCGGCCTTCAACCTGCTCGAGAGCCGAGGCGAGGCGGTGACGCACCCGCTGGTCGTCCGGCTGGACGGAAACAACGCCGAACTCGGGCGGCAGATCCTGGCCGACGCCGCGCTCCCGCGCGTCGAGCTGGTCGACACGATGGACGAAGCGGCCAAGCGTGCCGCCGAGCTTGCCACGGTAGGTGCGTAATGGCCATCTGGCTCACGGAGAACAGCAAGATCATCGTTCAGGGCATGACCGGCTCGGAGGGCACCAAGCACACCCGCCGCATGCTCGCCGCCGGCGCCAGGGTCGTCGGAGGCGTGAACGCCCGCAAGGCCGGCATCGTGCACGAGGGCCTGCCCGTCTTCGGCACGGTCAAGGAGGCCGTGGAGCAGACCGGCGCCGACGTGTCCGTCGTCTTCGTGCCGCCGGCCGCCACCAAGGCCGCCGTCAAGGAGGCCATCGACGCCGAGATTCCGCTCTGCGTGGTCATCACCGAGGGCGTGCCGGTCCACGACACGACCGAGTTCTGGGCGTACGCGGTCGCCAAGGGCGGCAAGACCCGCATCATCGGGCCCAACTGCCCCGGCATCGCCTCGCCCGGCGCGTCCAACGCGGGCATCATCCCGGCCGACATCACCACGCCCGGTCGCGTCGGCCTGGTCTCGAAGTCCGGCACGCTGACCTACCAGCTCATGTACGAGCTGCGGGACATCGGCTTCTCCACCTGCGTCGGCATCGGCGGCGACCCCGTCATCGGCACCACGCACATCGACGCCCTCCAGGCGTTCCAGGACGACCCGAACACCGACGCGATCGTGATGATCGGCGAGATCGGCGGCGACGCCGAGGAGCGGGCCGCCGCCTACATCGAGGAGCACGTGACCAAGCCGGTCGTGGCCTACGTCGCCGGGTTCACCGCCCCGGAGGGCAAGACCATGGGGCACGCGGGCGCGATCGTCTCGGGCTCCAGTGGTACGGCCCAGGCCAAGAAGGAGGCGCTGGAGAAGGTCGGCGTCCGTGTCGGCCGGACTCCCAGCGAGACCGCCCGCCTCATGCGCGAGGTCATGCGGTCGAGCTGAGCCGGTCGGCGGAGAGCGACGGTGTCGGGGACAGCCGGGCGGCGTGGCTCCGCGGATTCGCGGGGTTCTGCTGGGATCATGGGGTAGCGTGACGGCCCTTTTCGACCAGCTTCGGACCGCCCCCCGCGCCGTCCTCAACCGCCTCGGGGACGATGAGGAGACCCGTCGCCCGCTGCCGGTCTCCGGCATGCTCGCCGCCGTCTGGACGCTCGGCGTCGGCCTTGCCGTACTGACCACGCTCACGCTCATCGGCTGGATGGCCGCGCCGCGCGGCGCCTTCGGCGAGGGACTGCCCGGGGTGTTCCGTGCGGCCTGCCAGCTCTGGCTCGCCGCCCACCACGCGGGGTTCGCCATTCCCGGCGGCCGGATCGGCCTGCTGCCGCTCGGACTGATGATCCTGCCCGGCGCGCTGCTCTACCGCGCCGGTCTGTGGATGGCCCGGGACGCCGACCTGCGGCTGCGCATGCCCGCCCGGCTGCCCAAGGGCACGCCCCGCGATGTCGAGAACGCCCGCAGGCGCGCACAGCTCGTGCTCGTCGCGCAGGCCGGCATCTCGCTGGCCGCGCCGTACGCCCTGCTGGCGGGCGTCATCGCCCTGGTCGCGCGCAACGAGGTGACCCAGCCGTTCCTGGGGGAGGCACTCGTCAGCCACTTCGCGCTGGCGTTCCTCACCGGATCGGTGGCCACCGCGCGCACGATCGGCCCGTGGCGGTCGATGCTGCGCCTGCTGCCCGAGCGGCCACGCTCGCTCGTGGCCGGTACGGCCGTCGCGCTGACGTTGCAGCTCGCCGCCGCCGCCGTGCTGGTGGTCGTGGCGATCGTGATGAACTTCGGGGAGATCCACGCCCGCTCCGAAATGCTCAGTCCGGGGTTCGTCGGCGGCCTGCTGCTGCTTCTTCTCGAGGGCCTCTACCTGTTCAACGCCGTGATCTGGGGTCTGGCGTACATCGCCGGGCCGGGTTTCGCCATCGGCACCGGGACGCTGATCGCACCGACCGGGGTGAAGCTGAGCGTCGTCCCCACGCTGCCGCTGCTCGGGGCGCTGCCCACGCCGGGTACGGCTCCCGCCTGGGTGATGGCCGTGATCGCGGTGCCGTTCGCGGCGGGTGCGGTCGCGGGCGTCGTGATGGCCCGTGTCGCGCCGACACCGATGATCGAGGCCGCGCCGCTGTGGGGTTTCGTCTGCGGTCTGTCGACCGGCGCGATGGCGGGGGTGCTCGCGGCGCTGTCGGGCGGCCCGCTGGGCGGGGGGCGGCTGTCGGCCGTCGGTCCCTCCCCCTGGGAGGTGGCGCTGTCGGTCACGCTGGAGGTCGGCGTCGCCGCGGGCATCTCGGCCGGGCTCGCCAACTGGTGGCTGATCTCGCGCCGTCCGGTCGCCGCGCCGGAGCCGGTACGGAAGGCCGGGGCGGTGATCACCAAGGCGGCCCGCCGTGTCCGGCCGCACGACCGCGGCGCCCGGGTTCTTCCGGGTCACTGGCTGGACGCCACCGAGGCGGACACCCAGCCGATCCCCGTGATCAAGGATGACTGGCCCGACGAGCACGCGGCCGCAGCGGCGGCGACGTTCGGCCGCCGGAGGGACAACCGGAAGGACGGCCGGAAGGACAGCCAGAGGGACGGCCGCAAGGACGGAAGGAAGAACGACAGGAAGGACGACAGGAGGGACGACCGCAGAGATGGCCGTAGGGATGGTCGCAAGGACGACCCCCGAGCAGATCGCGAGGACGACCGCGAGCACGACAGGAAGGGCATCGTCGACGAGTCCGACGACCGCGGCGGCCACGTGATCTACATGGATCCCTACGCCTGGGACCGCGACTGACCCCTCCCCCCGTGGACACCGTGTGGAAATCCATCGGGTTCCCCTGAGACGACGGTCGGTGCGTGCTCTCGCCTGCGAGCGGCCAGTTCCAGCAGCTCGTCGACGGCCGGCGACGACGGCGAACGGGAGATCGACCGCCCCACCTGGCCGAGACCGCGCGGCACGGAACGTCGATGTCGAGCGGGAGTTCTACGAGGGGCTGGCCGTACTGCTGCGTGGCCTGGGCGGATGACCGCCGACCAGGCCACGGGACTCGTTCAGGCGGGGGCGGGGAAGTCGGCCGGGAGGGTGACGCCGAGCTTCTTTTCCAGCGACCGCATGAGCTGGTCGGAGCAGTGCTGCTGGGCCTCGACCGTTCCCGCGCCCTTGCGGCACTCGGTGTAGGCGGCGAGCTCGGCGGAGAAGTAGAACTGGAACACGGTCATCATCAGGCCCAGCATGAATGCGATGGACGAGATCACGATGGCGCCGGTCGCCATTCCGATCCGCTGCTTCGCCGCCTGAAGCGCGCGCAGGTCGCGGATGGCCAGTATGACGCCGAAGATCGACAGCGCCAGCCCGGCGGCGGGCAGCATCACCGTGAACACCAGCGCCATGATCGCCAGCGCGAGCGCCCTTCGGCCGCCCGTCTCGGGGGCCGACATCTGGAGGGGTGCTGTCACGTTCTCCTCGCCTCGCCTCGCGTCGTCTGGGGGTGGACCGTCGTGGATCGTGGTGGTCGGCGCCCGATACGCTTTTCGTGCCGGGGCCATCCCGTTCGCCGCGCGGGGACGGTCTCACCGATCGTCTTCCAAGGAACCATCTCACGATGGTCACCTGCAAAACGAAGCCTGCTCACGAAGGAGTTCCGCCCTGTCCTTCCGGCTCGTGGTCCTCGTCTCCGGTTCGGGGACCAATCTACAAGCCCTGCTGGATGCCACGGCCAGTGCCGCGTTCGGCGCGCGTGTGGTCGCCGTCGGCGCGGACCGCCACGGCATCGAAGGCCTGGCCCGGGCCGAACGCGCGGGTGTGCAGACCTTCGTGGAGCAGGTGAGCGACTACGCGAACCGCGATGAATGGGACGCCGCCCTCGCCGCCCGCATCGCCGAGCACAGGCCGGATCTGGTGGTCTCCGCCGGGTTCATGAAGATCCTCGGCCCGCGCGTGCTGGCGGCGTTTCCCGTGGTCAACACCCATCCCGCGCTGCTGCCCGCGTTTCCGGGCGCGCACGCGGTCCGCGATGCCCTCGCCTACGGCGTCCGGCTCACCGGCTGCACGGTCCACCTCGTCGACGCGGGCGTGGACACCGGCCCGGTGATCGCCCAGGAGGCGGTGGCCGTACGGGAGGGTGACGACGAACAGACCCTGCACGAGCGGATCAAGACCGTCGAGCGCGGGCTGCTCGTCGAGGTCGTGGGCCGGATGGCCCGGGAGGGCTGGGCCGTGACCGGCCGCACCGTGCGCATCGGCCGTACGGACGAGTCCGGCGGCGCGGGCCGTACGGGCCCGGAGGAGAGCTTCCAGCAATGTCAGGAACCAGGAGGGACGACGAGGTGACCCGCATCGCCATTAGGCGCGCGCTGATCGCGGTATACGACAAGACGGGGCTGGAGGAGCTGGCCCGGGGGCTCGACGCCGCGGGCGTAGAGATCGTCTCGACCGGTGGCACCGCCGCCGCGATCGCGTCCTTCGGCGTCCCGGTGACCAAGGTGGAGTCGCTCACCGGCTTCCCCGAGTGCCTGGACGGGCGGGTCAAGACCCTGCATCCCCGGGTGCACGCCGGTCTGCTCGCCGACGGGGCGAAGGCCTCGCACGTCAAGCAGCTGGAGGAGCTGGAGATCGAGCCGTTCCAGCTCGCGGTGATCAACCTCTATCCGTTCGCGGAGACGGTCGCCTCGGGCGCGTCCGACGCGGAGTGCGTCGAGCAGATCGACATCGGCGGCCCGGCGATGATCCGCGCGGCGGCGAAGAACCACGGCACGGTCGCCGTCGTCGTGGATCCCTCGGCGTACGGCGAGGCGCTCGCGGCGGTGGCCGAGGGCGGGTTCACGCTGACCGAGCGGCGGCGGCTGGCCGCGACGGCCTACGCGCACACGGCCGCCTACGACGTCGCGGTGGCGTCGTGGTTCGCCGGCGTGTACGCCCCCGACGGCGTCGGGGAGTGGCCGGCGTTCATGGGCGCGGCCTGGCGGCGCCGGGCGGTCCTGCGCTACGGCGAGAACCCCCACCAGGGCGCCGCGCTTTACTCCGGACAGCAGGACGGCCTGGCCAACGCCGAACAGCTGCACGGCAAGGAGATGTCCTACAACAACTACGTGGACGCCGACGCGGCGTGGCGCGCGGCGTGGGACTTCGACCGCCCGTGCGTGGCGATCATCAAGCATGCCAACCCCTGCGGCATCGCGGTGGGCGCCGACGTGGCCGAGGCCCACCGCAAGGCCCACGAGTGCGACCCCGTGTCGGCGTACGGCGGCGTGATCGCGGTCAACCGCGAGGTCACCCGCGAGCTCGCCGAGCAGATCGCGCAGATCTTCACGGAGGTGGTCGTCGCGCCGTCGTTCGCGGCCGACGCGCTCGAGGTGCTGCGCGGGAAGAAGAACATCCGGCTGCTCGCCTGCCCGACCGGCCCGGACAACCCGTCGGAGTTCCGCCGGATCGACGGCGGGCTGCTCGTGCAGACGGCCGACCGGGTGGACGCGCCGGGCGACGACCCGGCCACCTGGGAACTCAAGACGGGCGAGGCGGCCTCGCCCGAGGTGCTGGCCGACCTGGCGTTCGCGTGGCGGGCCTGCCGTTCCGTGAAGTCGAACGCCATCCTGCTGGCGTCGGGCGGCGCCACCGTGGGCGTCGGCATGGGCCAGGTCAACCGGGTCGACTCGGCGCGTCTCGCGGTGGCGCGCGCGGGAGAGCGCGCTGCGGGCTCCGTCGGGGCGTCCGACGCCTACTTCCCCTTCCCCGACGGTCTCCAGGTGCTGGCCGAGGCCGGGGTGAAGGCGATCGTCGAGCCCGGCGGCTCGATCCGGGACGAGGAGGTCGTCGCGGCCGCCGCCGAGGCGGGCATCACGCTCTACTTCACCGGCACCCGCCACTTCTTCCACTGACCGGCTCGGCTCGGTTCGGTTCGGTACGGCTCTCGCCGTACCGAACCGTGGGCAGTTTTTGGGGAAAAAGGGATAAACGGGTCAAGCGGTCGGATACTCTTGGGCGCGGTTTTCCTGCCCCTTCCTCTGCCCTGGAGTCCTCATGCCTCTGCTCGACGTCGTGGCGAACTCTCTGATCCTGATGAACGAGCTGGGGAGCAGCCCGATCGTCCTGATCTTCGTCGCCATCGCCGCCGGCTACTTCGGCTGGCGGGTCGTGGAGTTCATCCCCTTCACCCGCCGCATCATCGAGAGGCGTGAACAGCGCTGACTGAGGCTGACACAGATGGATGCGAGGCGGAACGAGGGCCGTGGGAGGATGGCCGCATGAGCGCGCGGATTCTGGACGGCAAGGCGACGGCGGCCAAGATCAAGGCCGATCTCGCGGATCGGGTCAAGGCGCTGGCGGCCAGGGGCATCGTCCCGGGCCTCGGCACGATCCTGGTGGGCGAGGATCCGGGCAGTCAGATATATGTGGCGGGCAAGCACCGTGACTGCGCCGAGGTCGGCATCGCCTCCATCCGTAAGGACCTGCCGGCCGACGCGAGCCAGGCGGACGTGATGGCCGCCGTCGACGAGCTCAACGCCGACCCGGCCTGCACCGGTTACATCATCCAACTCCCGCTGCCCCGGCAACTGGACACGCAGGCGCTCATCGAGCGGATGGACCCCGGCAAGGACGCCGACGGCCTGCACCCGGTCAACCTCGGCCGCCTCGTGCACATGGTCGACGCGCCGCTGCCGTGTACGCCGCGCGGCATCGTGGCGCTCCTGCAGGAGTACGGCGTGCCGATCAAGGGGGCCGAGGTCGCGGTGATCGGCCGGGGGATCACGGTGGGCCGTCCGCTCGGGCTGCTGCTCACCCGGCGTACCGAGAACGCGACGGTGACCCTCTGCCACACCGGGACCCGTGACCTGGCGGACCACGTCAGGAAGGCCGACATCGTCGTGGCGGCCGCCGGTGTGCCCGGCCTGGTGACCGCGGAGATGGTCAAGCCGGGCGCGGCCGTGCTCGACGTGGGCGTCTCCCGGGTCGACGGGAAGCTCGCCGGCGACGTGGCGCCGGACGTGGCCGATGTGGCGGGATTCGTCGCTCCGAACCCGGGCGGGGTCGGACCGATGACCCGGGCGATGCTGCTCGCCAACGTGGTCGAGGCCGCCGAGCGCGGCTGACCCCGAGATCACGGGTGCGCTCAGGGCACGTTCCAGTCAGCTGGCGCGTCGGCCGGCGGCGGCTCGCTGGTGCTCCGGGTCGACCGGCCCGGTGGCCCGCTGTGGCGGCACGACGGGGGTGGGCCGCACCAGGCCCAGGGCCACGACCTCGTTGGCCAGCCGGGTCCGCCGGTTGCTCCCCTCCGGGATGCGGAACTTCTGGTAAAGCCGCAGCAGGTGCTGCTTGACGGCCGCCTCCGTCACGACCAGGTCATCGGCGATCTCCCTGGCCGTCGCCGGGGCCACGAAGGCCTCGTCCGACAGGGCGGGCCGGCACAGCGACGTGAGCACGTCGACCTCGCGGCGGGTCAGCTCGGGTGCGGCGGCCCGCCGCAGCTCGACCTCGGGGGCGAGGTCCTCTCTGGGAATCCCGCCGACGCGGGCGCGGGCGGCCCCGAACGAGACGACGTCGCCGTCGTCGAGCACCCTCCGGGCGATCGGCCTGCCGTTCACACGGGTGCCGTTGCGGGACAGACCCAGATCCACGACGTACAGATAGGGTCCGCGACGGACGAATTCGGCGTGCAGCCGCGACACGCTCGGATCGGTCAGCCGGATGTCCACGCCTCGCCCACGACCGACCGTGGTGATGTCGGGGCGCAGCGGTATGATCTCGCCGCTGTCCTCGATCCGAATGAACGGCCCCTCCACGGCAGTTCCTCCCCAGGTAGCCCGCCGTTACTTTCGCTACACGTCCGGCTTACCCACCCGTGGCGGTGGGGAATCTCCTTTACGAGGAGCAGAATCATTCTTGTCGCTGGTCTGGACCAGTCATGGGCGATTTGTCTGCTCACGGGTAGACTTCGGGAGAAGATAAGCGGAGGAAATCCCATGGCGGACAAGCCCACCAAAGGCCTTGCCGATGTCGTCGCCGCGTCGACAGCGCTGAGTGACATCGACGGCAAGGCGGGTCGGCTCTTCTATCGTGGCTACGACATCCACGACCTGGCCGGCCGAACCACCTTCGAAGAGATCGCCCACCTACTCCAGCGCGGAACGCTGCCGACCCGCGACCAGCTTGCCGACTACGGCGCCGAGCTGGCCCGGGGACGCGGCCTCGGCGGACTGGCAGAGAACAACATCGCCGAGATCGCCGAGAAGCAGGAGCCGATGGCGGCGCTGCGCACGCTGGTCTCGCTGTCGGGGGCCGAGGACCCGGACAAGAACTCCAACGCCGCAGACGCCAACCGCAGAAAGGCGGCGCGGCTGACGGCCCAGCAGCCGATCCTGGTCGCCCGCTATCACGCCGCCAGGACCGGTGCCGCGACTCCGGAGCCGGATCCCGAGCTCGGCGTCGCAGCCAACTTCCTGCTGCAGATCACCGGCCGGCGGCCGTCGCCGCGCGAGACGGAGATCTTCGACACCTGTCTGGTCCTGCACGCCGACCACACGATGAACGCCTCGACGTTCGCCGCCCGGGTCTGCGCGGCCACGCTGTCCGACATGCACTCGGCGATCGTGGCGGCCATCGGCACGCTCAAGGGCCCACTGCACGGCGGCGCCAACGAGCAGGTCATGCGTACGCTGGAGGCGTTGGACCCGAGCGGCGTGGCGCAGGCCGTACGGGACAGGCTCGCGGCGGGCGAGAAGATCATGGGCTTCGGGCATCGCGTCTACAAGACGGAGGATCCCCGGGCGACGCATCTGCGGCGGATGTCGCGGGAACTCGGTGAGGCGTCCGGCGACGACACCTACTATCGGATGTCCAAGGAGATGGAGGAGGTCGTCTTCGCGGAGAAGGGCCTGTACCCGAACGTGGACTTCTACGCGGCGACCGTCTACCACTACCTGGGCATCCCGACGGACCTGTTCACTCCGGTCTTCTCCATCAGCCGGATGGCGGGATGGACCGCACACGTGATCGAGCAGCACGCGGACAACCGGCTGATCCGGCCGGACAGCGAGTACATCGGGGAGCGTGACCAGAAGTGGACGCCGATCGACGAACGGTGACCCGACAGGTGTGAGGGCGAACGGCAAGGGCCAGGTCTGGAGACCGTACCTGCTGGTGACGGCGGGTGCGGGTGCCGGGCTCTGCGCGGTCGGCCTCGGTGCGGCCCCCTGGGTGGGCGGCGTGGTGATCGGGGCGTCGCTCCTCGTCGGGGCCGCGCTGCGCTACTTCGGCTCCGGCCGCAGGGCCGGGATGCTGGCCGTACGGAGCCGCAAAACCGACAGCGTTGTGCTGGCCGTGCTGGGGGCGGCCCTCGTGGCGGGCTCGCTGAGCCTGCTGCTGCCGTCCCTGCACCACCCGTAGCCCGCGACCTGGATCGAGGCGCTACCACAGCCATCCGATAGCCTCAACGGCCAGTGAGCCTCAAAAAGGACTGTCTGGCCAGTTAGTTCAGAAGGGGAACCCCACGCATGCCCAAGATCAAGGTAGCGGGTCCGGTCGTCGAACTCGACGGCGACGAGATGACGAGGATCATCTGGCAGTTCATCAAGGACCAGCTGATCCTTCCCTACCTCGACGTCGACCTGAAGTACTACGACCTCGGCATCGAGCACCGTGACGCCACCGACGACCAGGTCACGATCGACGCCGCCAACGCCATCAAGAAGTACGGCGTCGGCGTCAAGTGCGCCACGATCACCCCGGACGAGGCCCGCGTCGAGGAGTTCGGCCTCAAGAAGATGTGGAAGTCCCCGAACGGGACGATCCGCAACATCCTCGGCGGTGTCATCTTCCGTGAGCCGATCATCATGTCCAACATCCCCCGGCTGGTGCCCGGCTGGACCAAGCCGATCGTCGTCGGCCGTCACGCGTTCGGCGACCAGTACCGCGCCACCGACATCAAGATCCCCGGCGAGGGCACGCTGACGCTGACGTTCACGCCGAAGGACGGCAGCGAGCCGATCGAGCTCAACGTCTTCGACTTCCCGGGCTCGGGCGTCGCGATGGCGATGTACAACCTCGACGAGTCGATCCGCGACTTCGCCCGTGCCTCGATGCGGTACGGCCTCAACCGCGGCTACCCCGTCTACCTGTCGACCAAGAACACGATCCTCAAGGCGTACGACGGCCGGTTCAAGGACATTTTCGCCGAGGTCTACGAGAGCGAGTTCAAGGCCGACTTCGAGGCCGCCGGCATCTCCTACGAGCACCGCCTGATCGACGACATGGTGGCTGCCTCGCTCAAGTGGGAGGGCGGCTACGTCTGGGCGTGCAAGAACTACGACGGCGACGTCCAGTCCGACACGGTGGCGCAGGGCTTCGGCTCGCTCGGCCTGATGACCAGCGTGCTCATGACGCCCGACGGCCGTACGGTCGAGGCCGAGGCGGCCCACGGCACCGTGACCCGCCACTACCGTCAGCACCAGCAGGGCAAGCCCACCTCGACGAACCCGATCGCCTCGATCTTCGCGTGGACCCGGGGCCTGCAGCACCGCGGCAAGCTCGACAACACCCCCGAGGTGATCGACTTCGCCGAGAAGCTGGAGCAGGTCTGCGTCGAGACCGTCGAGGGCGGCCAGATGACCAAGGACCTCGCCCTCCTCGTCGGCGGCGATGCCGAGTGGCTGACCACCCAGGACTTCCTCGCCGCCCTGGACGAGAACCTGAAGAAGAAGATGTCGGCCTGACCCGTCCCCTCGGACAGGCGAGACAGGCAGGGCCGTACAACAGGCAGGGCCGTACAACAGGCAGGGCCGTACAACAGGCAGGGCCGTACAACAGGCAGGGCCGTACAACAGGCAGGGCCGTACAGAAGACAGGGCCGCCCTCTCCCGGGTGGCCCTGTCACGTCCTGCGCGGCGACCGGTTCGTACGGACAGACCGTAAAGTTGGGCTGACCGACTCTTTGCCCGATGCTGGGGAACGTGATGTCACAGATCATGCCGCTCGGGCCCGGGGATCCGACCAGGATCGGCCAGTTCACGCTGACGGGCAGGCTGGGTGAGGGCGGGCAGGGCATCGTCTACCTCGGCCGCAACGAGATGGACGAGTGGGCGGCGGTCAAGTTGCTGCACGTCAAGTTCAGCGGTGACGCGATCGCGCGGTCGCGGTTCGCCCGGGAACTGCGCGCGGCGCAACGGGTGGCGGGCTTCTGCACCGCCCAGGTCCTCATGGCCGATCTCGAGGGCGACACGCCGTACATCGCGAGCGAGTACATCGAGGGGAGATCGCTGCGCGAGACGGTCGAGGCCGACGGTCCGCTGCGCGGCGAGGCACTGGGCCGGCTGGCCGTCGGTACGGCGACCGCGCTGACCGCGATCCACCGTGCGGGGATCGTGCATCGAGACTTCAAACCGGACAATGTGCTCCTCGCCGCCGACGGCCCACGCGTGGTCGACTTCGGCATCGCCCGCATCGTCGACTCGACCGGCACGATCACCAGCCGGGCCATCGGCACGCCCGCCTATCTCGCCCCGGAACAGGTCGCGGGCGGCGGGGTGGGCCCGCCGGCCGACATGTTCTCCTGGGGGGCGACCATGATGTACGCCGCGACGGGGAAGTCCGCGTTCGGCGGGGGTTCGATCGCCGCCACCCTGAACCGGATACTCAACGGCGACGTCGACGTGAGCGTCCTGGCCGCACCGCTGAACCGGGTCGTACGCGCGTGCCTCAGCAAACGGGCGGCCGACCGGCCGACGGCGGATCGCGCCCTGCTGGGCCTGCTCGGCCTGCCGGAGTCGGACGACGCCTCGGCGGTCGTGCTTTCGCGGGGTGCCCGCATCGCCGGGGCGGGCAGGCGGTTCCCCGGCTGAGGCTCGGACGTCCGAACCGGCCGGGCGGTGCGGGCGGCGGCGTGTCGGCGGGATGGCGGCGGCTCCGACGCGATTGAATTGATCTCGAGCGTTCGGGGGAGCCGCATGGGTCGTAGGGTCGTCACGGGTTTGATCTGCGTTTTCGTCGCCGGGGTGCCGCGCCCGGCGGTGGCGATGGATCAGGTGGAACAGTGGGGGGCCGCGGATCTCGCGGTGCGGATCTCCGCCTCGCCGAAGGTCGCCCAGCCGGGCCAGCCACTGGTCTACCGCGTCAAGGTGGACAACAGGGGGCCGGGTGACGCCGTGCTGCCGGTGCTGCGGGTAGACGTGCCCCGCGACTTTCAGATCATCAACGTCAACGTGGCCGAGTGCCGGCCGGTCCGCGGCCACCGCCAGGTCGTCTGCGAGTCCGACAGGGACGTCGTCGCCGGCGAATCCGGCAGCTTGACGATCACCGGGGTGGTCCGGCCGGGGGCGTCCGGCCCGCTCCGCGCCAGGGCCAGCGTCGACTCCGAGGTCGTGGACGGCCACGAGGCCGACAACAGGGCGAAGACGGTCACCAAGGTCGACGGCGGGGCCGATCTCGCCGTCCGCTTCAGGTCGTCGGCGAGGTTCGCCCGGCCGGGTCATAGATTTTCCGTACGTGCCGAGGTGCGCAACCGGGGGCCGCGCATCGTGCGGGACGCCTACGTCTTCCTGCGGCCACGGCAGGCCCGGTTCCGATCGGCGACCGGAGGACGCTGCCGGAGTCGGCGGGCGTTCGTCGCGTGCGCGCTGCCGCCCATCAGGACAGGGTCGACCGGTCTGCTGAGGCTGGTGTTCAGCGTGCCGTCCCACGCCTCGCGCGCCGTGTCCACGATGGCCACCGTCTACTCACGCCATTTCGGCGACCGGCGGCCGGCCAACAACCGGGCGCGTATGCGGGTCGCCCTACGCCGAGACTGAGCCCTTTCCGGTGGCGGCAGCCCAGGCGTCGGCGACGATGTCGCGCAGCGCGGGGTGGACCGGCTTCCAGCCGAGCTCGCGCTGGATCTTCTCCGACGACGCGACCAGCACGGCCGGGTCGCCGGGGCGGCGCGGGCCGACCGTCACCGGGATCTCGTGCCCGGTCACCTCACGGCAGACGTCGATGACCTCCTTGACCGAGAAACCGGTGCCGTTGCCGAGGTTGAAGATCTGATGTGCGCCGGCCGCGGTCGCGTCGAGGGCCAGCAGGTGCGCGCGGGCGAGGTCGGCCACGTGGATGTAGTCGCGGACGCAGGTGCCGTCCGGTGTCGGGTAGTCGGTGCCGAAGAGGCCGACCGATTCCCGCTCGCCGAGCGCGACCTTCAGCACGTTCGGGATCAGGTGGGTCTCGACCGTGTGCCGCTCGCGGAGGTCGCCGTACGCCCCGGCCACGTTGAAGTAGCGCAGGCTGACGGCCGCCAGGCCGTACAGGCCGGCGAACGCGCTCAGCGCGGTGTCGACGGCGAGCTTGGACGCGCCGTAGGGGTTGGTGGGCCGGGTCGGGTCGGTCTCCGAAATCGGCGTGCGCTCGGGCTCGCCGTACGTCGCGGCGGTCGAGGAGAACACGATGCGGCCGACGCCGGCCCGCCGCATCGCGTCGAGCAGCGCCAGCGTGCCGCCCAGGTTGTTCGACCAGTAGAGGCCGGGCCGCTCGACCGACTCGCCGACCAGCGACTTGGCCGCGAAGTGCAGCACGGCGTCGAAGCCCGTGAAGCTCTCGCCGAGCAGGGTGTCGGCCTCGCCGATCGTGCCCCGGACGAACCGCGCGCCGGCGGGCACGGCATCGGCGTGCCCCGTCGACAGATCGTCCAGCACCGTGACCTCGTGCCCCTCCTCGACGAGTTGGGCGGTCACGACGCTGCCGATGTACCCCGCTCCACCGGTGACCAAGAGTCGCACTGGCACTCCTCTGTTCGGGTCTGTTGAAGTATGTTGATTTATGTACGGCTGTCGCCTAGCTTACGCGGTCCCTCCGCGGAACGGGTTGAATGCCTGCAGAAGAGCGACCACATGGGGAACGGACGATGACGTGAGCAACGTCGCGGTGATTATCACCCTGGTCCTGATATTCATTCTTATCGGCGGGTTCTTCACCGCCACCGAGATGGCCATGGTGTCCCTGCGGGACAGCCAGGTCAGGCGGCTCAGCGGGCAGGGCCGCCGCGGCGCCCGGGTGCAGAAGCTCGCCCGCGATCCGAACCGGTTCCTTTCGGCGATCCAGGTCGGTGTGACCGTCGCGACCGTGCTGTCGGCCGCGCTCGGCGCCGACCAGCTCGCCGATCGGCTGACTCCGGTCTTCGCGGGCTGGGGGCTGGAGCGGGGAGCCGCCGCGCCGCTGGCGTTCGTGGCCGTCACGCTCGCCATCTCCTATGTGTCGCTGGTGCTGGGCGAGCTCGTCCCCAAGCGGCTGGGGCGGCAGCGGGCCGAGGGGCTGTCGCTGCTGGCCGCGCCGCTTCTCGACTTCATCGCCGCCCTGTCGCGGCCGGTCATCTGGCTGCTGTCGATGTCGACCAACGGCGTGGTGCGGCTGCTCGGCGGCAACCCGGCGGCCGACCGGGCCGCGATGACGACGGAGGAGCTCCGCGAGATGGTGGCGGGTCATCAGGAGCTCGCCCAGGACGAGCGCGACCTGATCGGCGAGGTGTTCGCCGCGGGCAAGCGCCAGCTCAGGGAGGTGCTGCTGCCGCGTACGGAGGTCGAGTTCATGGCGGCGGACACGCCGCTGGCCGAGGCGGCGGTGCTGGCCGCGGCCATGCCGCACTCCCGGTTCCCGGTCTACCGCGACTCATATGACGACATCATCGGATTCGTCCATGTCCGTGATCTCCTCGATCCGGTCCTGACCGGAAGCGTCGAACCGATCAGCGAGCTGGTGCCGATCCGGCCGGTCAAGCTCGTGCCGGCGAGCAAACGGGTGCTCACGACGCTGGCGGAGATGCGTGACGAGGGCCATCACCTGGCGATCGTGGTCGACGAGTACGGCGGCACCCGCGGCATCGTGACGCTGGAGGACCTGGTCGAGGAACTCATCGGCGACATACGCGACGAGTACGACCAGGACGGAGAGTCCGTACGGCTCATCGCCGGCGACATGGAGATCGAGGGGCTGGTCCACCTGGGGGATTTCGCGGATCAGACGGGTGCCCGGCTGCCCGAGGGTCCGTACGAGACGCTGGGCGGATATGTGATGGCCGCGCTCGGTCACATCCCCGAGCGGGGCGACTCCGTCGAGGTGGTGGGGCTCAAGCTGACCGTGACCGAGATGGACGGCCGGCGGGTGGCCCGCGTCCGGGTCACCCGTACGGCCGCGGCCCCCGATCAGGTCGCAGCGCAAGCCGAAGCTCAAACCGCAGATCAAGCGGCGAATCAAGCCACCGGGCAGGGTCCGGTTCAGCCGCCGGATCGGAAACCGGGAGGGGCGCCGATCGACACGAAGCACGACGCGCAGAGCGGGTAGGACGATCGCCTGTCGCGGGCACCCGCCGACTCCTGACAGAATTACATGTCATGGCACGTCCTCGCGTTCTGTCCGGAATCCAGCCCACCGCCGACTCGTTCCACCTCGGCAACTATCTCGGCGCGGTGCGGCAGTACGTCGCGCTTCAGGACACCCACGAGGCGTTCTACTTCATCGCCGACCTGCACGCGCTGACCGTCGCGCCCAAGCCGGAGGAACTGCGCCGCCGCACCAGGGTCGCCGCCGCGCAGCTGTTCGCGGCGGGGCTCGACCCGGAGCGCGCCGCGGTCTTCGTGCAGAGCCAGGTGCGGGAGCACAGCGAGCTGGCCTGGTATCTGATCTGCCAGACCGGCATGGGCGAGGCCGGACGGATGACGCAGTTCAAGGACAAGGCCGCGAAGTACGGCGAGGGCGCGGCGAGCGTCGGCCTGTTCACCTACCCGATCCTCCAGGCGGCCGACATCCTGATCTACCAGACCGACCAGGTGCCGGTCGGGGGTGACCAGAAGCAGCACCTGGAGCTCAGCCGCGACCTCGCGCAGCGGTTCAACAGCAGGTACGGACCAACCTTCAAGCTGCCGAACCCGTACATCCTGAAGGAGGTCGAGAAGATCACCGATCTCCAGGACCCGTCGGCCAAGATGTCGAAGTCGTCGTCGAGCCCGCAGGGCATCATCGACGTGCTCGAGGAGCCGGGCCGGCTGCGCAAGAAGATCATGCGGGCCGTCACCGACACCGGCTCCGAGGTCGTCGCCGACGAGGCGAACAAGCCGGGCGTCACCAACCTGCTGCGGATCCACTCGGCGCTGTCGGGCGTGTCGATCGCCGACCTGGAGGCGAGGTTCGCGGGCCAGGGCTACGGCGCCTTCAAGAAGGAGGTCGCCGAGGTCGTGGTGGACACGTTCGCCCCGATCCGCGAGCGGACCGAGAAGCTGCTGGCCGACGAGGCCGAGCTCGACCGCATGCTCGCCGCCGGCGCCGACCGCGCGCGTGCGGTGGCTCGCGAGACCATGGCCCAGGTCCGCGACCGCCTCGGCCTGCTGCCCTAGGGTAGTTCGTCGGCGGTCAGCTGGCCCAGAGGGCCTTCAGAACAACTACTCTGGCCTCGTCTTCGAGAATAAGGTAGATGGCCAAGCCCTCGTGGAGATCGCCGAACACGTGGGCCCGCATGTTCGCATCCGGACGCTTCCTGTTGTAGGAGTCACCACTCCACGGGTGCATCTCGAGTAGATCGATAAGTGACGCGAACGACAGCAGGCCTTCTTTGGGGAGCGCGGCGACTTGCTCGGAGGCATCGTCTGAGATCTCAATCGAGTACATTCACAGCCCTAGCCGTGCCTTGACCTCGGCCCATGACCTGGTGGGGACGTGCTGCCCTCGGGACAGCCGGTCGGCCTGATCAAGCATCGCCCGATGTCCGTAAGCGTCGCCTGAGGACCAGGCGACCCGCCACCACCGTTCGATGAAGGCGGTCACCACTGTCAAGTCGAGCGTCTCTGTCGCCTCCGCCATGACGCTGCGGAACTCCCGGTCGAAGTCCCCGACCTCTTCAGGAAGCAGCGCGGCCCGGATCGCGCGAGGCGTCTTCTCCGGTGGAGTGAGGAAGGGCGCGACTGCCCGGGGTCCATGCGGTTCGGCGGTCATTGCGGGGTCACCTCCTTCCGTCAGATTAGATGATTGCCCTGACGATTACTGACAGGTTCAGGTCCCGGATGTGGAGTCACCGCGCCTGCATGATGAAATCCGGTGGGCTTTGCCGAGGTCAACGGAGGTGATCTTGACGTTGTTGCTCAAAAAGCCGGGGTTTCACAGCAATAACGTCAACGTGATCATGCTGGTCCGGCCCTGAGACGCGCGCCGTCGACCTCGGGGCCGGGTGAGGGCCCGCCTGCTGTCATGGGGGAAGTACGGCGGGCGGGCCGTCTTGGCGGGGCGGTCTCCCTGGGTGGGAAGGCCGTCTACGGAAGACCGCCCGAAGCCCTGCCGGTCGCGGCCAGCTGCGACCGGCAGGGGCGCTCATTGGGCCTCGCCGGTCAGGATGCGCTCGAAGAGTTCGACGGCACAGGGTGCGGTGATCCGTTTGCGCAATCGATACAGCAGTTCGACCGACACCCGGCTCGGTCAGGACATCCCCGCGGCGCGCGAGCCGGAGCCGGTCAAGAAGCTGCTCAACGACCTTGGCATGGTCGGCGCCCACATCGAAGTCACTCCGCAGGATCTCGTCGGCAAGACGAGAGAGAGCGCCTACTTCACGTTGAGGTCCTTGGCCATGGCGATGCCCTGGTGAGGTTCGGCCAGGGTGATCGCTGTGATTTCTCAGGTACGGTTCGCGCGGCGTCGGCGGCGGATGCCGTACACGGCTGCGCCGCCTCCGATGAGGAGCACGCCGCCCGCCAGCACGGCTGCGACGACCGGCAGCGGGCCGCCGCCGTCCCCGCCGGCTCCGCCCGCGGCGGCCACGGGGCTCGCCGGGGTCCGGCCGGGCGGCCGTACGGGCAGGGTGTTGGGGGCGGGGGTCGGCGAGGGCACCACCGGACCGACGAGCCTGCCGATCGGTGCGGCCTTGCCCCGGTTGGCGAAGCCCCAGTCGAGCAGCTTGGCCACCTCGTCCCAGAATCCGCCCGGATGATGCATGACCACGACGATGATCGTGTGTCCGTTTCTGGTGGCGGCGCCCACGAAGCTGCCGAGGGCCTTGGACGTCCAGCCGTTCTTGACGCCGATCATGCCGGGGTACTTCCACAGCAGCCGGTTGTGGTTGCCCATCTCGTAGTAGGTCGGCCGGGGCGATCTGCTCGCGTCGGGATCGGCGGTGTGCCGCCGCTCGCGACCCCGTCCGTCACGCTTGTTCTTCTTCTTGTCGTAGTCCTTGGGCGCGGGGAACTTGGCGACCTTCGTGCTGATGTACTCGCGGAACCGGGGCATCTTCAACCCGGCGCGGGCGATCAGGGCGAGGTCGTAGGCCGAGCTCCGCTGGCCCGGCTTGTCCAGGCCGTGCGGCGTCTTGGCCACCGTGTCGTACGCCTGGAGTATGCGCGCCTCCTTGTTCATGTCCGCGAGGGTCTTGGCCATGCCGCCGTTCGCCTCGGCGAGCGCTTCAGCGGCGTCGTTGGCCGAGACCATGAGCAGTGCCCGCAGCAGGTCGTCGATCTTGTAGATCGGTTCGGGGACGATGCCGACGGCGCTGCCCTCCACGTTGGAGGCCCGGTCGCTGGGTTTGATCTTGCGGTTCTTGTCGAGCTTCGGGATGAGGGTGAGGGCGGTCAGCGTCTTGAGCGTGCTCGCCGGGCGATAACGCCCGTGCGGGTCCTTGGCCGCGAGCACGGCGCCGGTGTCGGCGTCGGCGATGAGGAAGGCTGAGGCCTCGGTCTTCGGCGGTGGTTTGAGCCCGGCGGGGACGATCAGCCCACGGCCGGCGAGCAGTTTGCCGCCCACGGTGCTGCGCGGGGCGCCCGCGGCCTTGGCGTCCTCGGCGTCGCCCGGCGGTGCCGTACCGTCCGGGCCGCCGGAGTCGGCGACGTCGGGGGTGGGGGAGGGTACGGCCGTCGCGCCGACCGGTGGCGTCCCGACGCCGAGCAGCGCCACGGCGGCCACCATCGTCCCCAGTGCCGTCACCCGCGTCTTCACCGACGTGGTGCCGCGGTTCGTCCTCGTAGGCAGCATAGGCAGATCAGCCTAGCCGTGAGTCCATGCACATGCCGGACAGATCCCCTAAAGATCGCGAATATACGCATATGGGGCAGACGTTGATACTAGAAGCATGTCGAGACGTGTATCGGTCTTTCTGTCGGCCCTCGCCGCTTTCATGATCTTTGAATGGATCAACCTCGGGTTCAACCTGCAGGACGGGCATGAAACGAGCTTCTACGTCGTCCACGGCGTGCTGATCGCCGTCAACGTCATCCTGGCGGTGGTGCTCGGCACCCTGGGGGTGCGCGGACTGCTGGCGACACGGGGAACGCCGGGGCGCGCAGGGGCGGAGCGCGAGGCGGTGAGCAGCGGGGGCGGTAAGTAAAGGCATGACGGGAACTAAGGAAAGGAGGGATATCTCGATGTGATGGAGGAACGCGTGGCGATCCAGTTCAACCCTTCCCGTGGCGCGACCCTTGGGGTGGAGTGGGAGCTCCAACTCGTCGACCGGCACACCCGCCATCTCCGCCAGGACGCCAAGGAAGTGCTCGCCGCGGTCCCGGACCTGAGCGACGGCCAGCGGCCCAAGGCGATGCACGAGCTCATGCAGTCGCAGATCGAAATCGTCACCGATGTCTGCCACACGGTGGCCGAGGCCGTACAGGACCTGAAGAAGAGCATCGGCAGGATCACCGAGGTGGTGGAGCCGAGGGGAACCGCGCTGGCCTGCACGGGCACCCATGCGATCAGTGACTGGCGCGACGCGGTCTACGCGCCGAGCCAGCGGTACGCGGAGCTGGTCGAGGACCTGCAGTGGCTCGCCTGGCGGATCCAGACGTTCGGCGTGCACGTGCACGTCGGCGTCCAGGACCGCGACAAGGTGATCCCGATCGTCAACGCGCTCGCCGCCCACCTGCCGCACTTCCTCGCGTTGACCTCGTCGAGCCCCTTCTGGGGCGGCAAGGACACCGGGCTGGCGTCCAGCCGTGCGATCGTCTTCGGCTCGCTGCCCACGGCGGGGCCGCCGCATCTGCTCGCGGACTGGACGGAGTTCGAGGAGTACATGGACACGCTGCTGCGGGCGGGGACGATCCGGAGCATCAAGGAGGTGTGGTGGGACATCCGGCCGCATCCCGACTTCGGGACAATCGAGATCCGGATGTTCGACGGCATCCCGACGCCCAGGGAGGTGGGGATGGTCACCGCGCTGTGCCAGAGCCTGGTGGCGCGATTCGACCAGCAGCTCGACCGCGGCTACACGCTGCCGCATCCGGCGGCCTGGGTGGTGCACGACAACAAGTGGCGGGCCACGCGGTACGGCCTTGACGCGAGCGTGATCACCGACGATCGCGGCTCGACCGCTCCGATGCGGGATCTGCTGTACGAGCTCCAGCGTGAGCTCGAACCGGTCGCCGAGCGGCTCGGCTGCGCGGAGGAACTGGCCGTGATGACCGAGGTGCTGGAGAAGGGCAACTCGAGCGAACGCCAGCGGGCGATCCTGGCCGACGGGGGAAGCCTCCAGGACATCGTCGACGCGACGGTCATCGAACTCGCCGAAGACAGGTTCGTCACGTCCCGTGTCGAGATACCCGGATGGACGGATCGGTAATGGTTGGGCCACGCTTCGCATAAACTCGCAGGAAAACCGGCAGATCGGTGCGCGGATCGCTAGACTGTCCCCCATTCTCGCTTGCGATCACAAGGAAAATGAACTAGCTGGACGGAGTCTGCTCTCGTGTTGACAGGGGATTTGGATCTAGAAACACTCATCCGGTTCCGCCGGGACATCCACTCCCACCCAGAGCTGGCCCGTCAGGAGATCCGTACGACCGCCGCCGTGGCGGACATGCTCAGATCCGCCGGACTGGAGCCACGGGTCTTCCCGACCGGGACCGGGCTCGTGTGCGACATCGAAGGGGGCGAGGGCCCCACCGTGGGTCTGCGCGCCGACATGGACGCGCTGCCGATCCAGGACGCCAAGGACGTGCCGTACCGCTCGCAGAACACCGGCGTGTGCCACGCCTGCGGGCACGACGTGCACACGACGATCCTGGTGGGTGCGGCCCTCGAACTCGCCAAGCGCCGCCAGCACCTGGCGGGACGGATCCGGCTGGTGTTCCAGCCCGCGGAGGAGTCCTCTTCGAGCGGCTCGCTCGACATGATCGCGGGCGGCGCGATCGACGGCGTCGATGTGATCTACGCACTGCACTGCGACCCGAGCCGCAAGCTGGGCGACGTGGGCATCCGCAGCGGTGCGATCACCTCGGCCCAGGACCACATCGTGCTGCGGCTGCACGGCAAGGGCGGCCACTCGGCCCGGCCCCACCTGGCGGTCAACCCGATCAACGCGCTGGCCTCCGTGATCGCCCGGCTTCCCGAGTCAGTGAACGAGTCCCTCCACCCCGAAGAGCGGATGCTCCTCGGCTTCGGCATGATTCAGGCCGGCGAGGCGCCCAACGCGATCCCGTCCCTGGCACAGGCCGCCGGGACCGTACGGATCCCGAACGCGGACATCTGGGAGCAGGTCCCCAGCATCGTGCAGAAGTCGCTCAGCGAACTCATCGAGCCCTTCGGGGTCGAGTGGGAGCTGGACTACAACCGGGTGTGCCCGGCGGTGGTCAACGATGCGGTGGCCACGAAGATTCTCTACAACTCGGCGCTCGCGGTCGTCGGCGAGGACCACGTCCAGGAGGCCCCGCAGAGCCTCGGTGGCGAGGACTTCGCCTGGTATCTGCGCCAGATCCCGGGCGCGCTCTTCCGCCTGGGGGTCACGCCTCCCGACGCGGAGGGCCACGTGGACCTGCACTCCGAGCGGTTCGACATCGATGAGCGGGCCATCGGGGTCGGCGTCCGGATGTTCGTGGAAACGACCTTGAACGCCCTCCAGTCCTACTGAGCCGAGCAATCCCCCGCTGTTCGGTCACGGCCTCAGGCGAATGCCCATGGGCGGCGAACACATGACGATGCTCTGGAGACGCCGGGTCGCCGAGCCGATGGCCGTGCTCGAATCACGGTGCCAGGCCGGCGTCCGGGCTCGCGGACTCGGCCTGGTCCAGTGCGAGAAGCCGATCGTGCGTCGAGCCATCGCGGGTACGGCCCCGTGTCAGCCGAGCGGGATGATGACGTCGGCCAGCTCGCCGGGCATGGAGAGGAAAGGCGAGTGGGAGGCTTCGAGCGCGATGACAGAGGTCGGGTCGTCCGGAAACGCCGCGTCGGCCTCTGAAATGAACTTCGCCTGCACATCGGGCCGGAGGGCCCTGTCCCGCGTGCACATGATGTACGTGCGCCGTACCGATCCCCAGCCGTCCTGAGTCAGGGTGGTGGTACCCAGCATGATGCCGATCGGGCTGTCGGGCGCCAGCAGGCCGGTGGCGGCGTCGGCGATGGCCGGATCGACGTCACCGTAGAACGCCTCGTAAAGCCGCTGCCGGTAGGCGGCGTCGTCCGTGGCCAGGTCGAACCGCAGCGCGCCTGTCTGGGCCGGGTCGCCCCGCAGCAACGGCGTGACCAGGCTGTCGGCGGCCTCCGGAATCCGTGTGTAGGCCGCCGCGGACACATCCGATGCCGGCATGTACGCGGTGAGATATACCGCGTGCGCGATCAGTTCGGGCGTCTGCTCGGCCGCTCGCATCAGTACCGGGCCGGCCGCGCTGTGGGCGACCACCGTTACCGGCTCGCCACCGCCGATCCGCTTGATCTGCGAGGTCAGCAACTCGGCGGCATCGTCGAGACTCACGTCCGCCACGGGCGAGACCTCGGTGGCGACCGCCTCGCTGTCGTACGGCTGCTCGGTGAACCATCGAGGACGGCGGGCGTACAGCCCGTGCCCCGCCATGTCCACCGCGACGGCCGGCCGCCCGGCGGCCACCACGTGGGGGATGACTTCGCTCCAGCACCAGGAGCCGTGCCAGAAACCGTGGACCAACACCAGCGTGGACATGATCGCTCCTTCGGGGGGTGCCTGTGTCAAGGCTCGGGGGGGTCGAGGGATCGGGGGGCAGGGGGAACGGTGGCGTCGCCGGAGGCGCTCAACGTGCTACCGGAGCCTTCAGGCTTGAGGAGACGTCATCGGTGTGGTGCCGGTTGCGGCCTCCACGACGTCCGTCCGCTCGGCCGAATCGATTGCCGCCGGTTCCGGTCCGTCACGGAACCGGTAACCGGTCGCCCGAAGGTGCCGGTATTCGAATATGGCCAGCACCAGCACCGTGGCCACGCCGCAGAGGTTCAGCGTCAGCCACAGCCATTCGGGCACACCGTTCGTGTCACGTTCAATGATCTCCTGGGCACTGATCAGCAGCGTGAGACCCGTTGTGCCGATCGGTGCGAGCAGCGGATGGACATCGCCGATCCAGAATCCGGTACGCGCTGTCCAGTAGATCGTGCAATACCAGAAGCACACGTACCAGGGAAAGAGGACGATCACCAAGGCCATGGCGGCGAGCAGCCAGAATGCCGCTTCCCCCGAGGCGTTAAGATCGATGTCCTGCTGAAATTCGACCTGACCGTTGGCGAGGGTGTCGATGTTGAGCTCACCGGCCGCGGCGAGGATCAACACGAACGGCAGGTAGAAGAAAATCAGTGCGAGCACCGCACGCCGTGTCATGAGCAGCACGCCGGAAAGAATCCGGGTGCGACGGCCGGAGCGGGTCACGATCAGTATCACGAGGATCGGTATCGGCAGCAGAATCAGGGCGAGCCGCCCGGTTTCAAGCGCCTTTTCTATGAGGTTCGCCGAGACGTCCTGGTATTGAGAGGTCGCCACCAGGATCACACCGAGGCCGACCGTCGATCGCCAGAACGCGAGCCGGTCCAGCGTCCGGTCTTTACGTGAGGGGCCGACCCGGGGCCTGAACAGGAATCTGGCGGTCAGCCATGGAAAGAGCAGGGTGGCGATGACACGCCTGGTCTTTCTGTGATCATCGGCGTTGTTTCTGCGGCGGTGTTTCGGTCGGGCTGAGGCCATCCGGCTCCCTTGCGATATCGACTCGGTAGGACGGACGCCCTGGTGGTTCGGGCGGAGGAATCAGATGTTCCAGGAACGCGGGCCTGCCGGGTCAGAGGACATCGAGGGCGGACAGCACGCCGAGGGCCACGAGTAGAAGGCCGAGGCCGATCACTATCCACCCCATGGCGGAACCGGTCTGACCGCTGGTGTCGATGCGGGCCTTTCGCGGCTTTCGCGGGTTGTAGAGGATCGTGACGCGATCCCCTGGTTGGGGAGGATGGGCTTCGCCGAAACCCGAGGTGACCTCGACCTCATGCCCTTCGAGGGTCGTGAAGCGGAAGACGGGCCTGCACGTAGGGCTATCAGGGTCACTGCTCCGCACCAAGCCAGTGATCACACCGGGTACCCGAACCGCGCGGGCGCGGAACCGCCGTGCATTGATCACGATCCAGGCGCCGCACACCAGGAGCGCCAACCCTGGTTCCAATGATGATCACCTTTCGCTCGGGCGAGAATGCGCCGCGGAAATCATTGATCTCCGTGTGCGCGAGCCTCGCTGAAGAGGCCTGTCCCTGCTATGACTTCTGCTTCATGCATGTGGCTCGTGATGTTCGGATGTGGAATGACTTCTTTAGTGATTGACTACGCCATCGGCGGATCGGTTCGCTCCGCAATCGGAGTGTGACCTAGGTCACACTGGCCTTTGCCCAAATCGATAGATTTGGACGGTGTGGTGTCAAGAACTGAGGTCAATGTGGCTAAAGAGGGATTTGTGCCTGTAATGTCCCGCCGATTCGTGGAGTGGATCAAAAATCGGCGGTTCGGTCCGGCCGACGGACCTGATCGGGCTCGGGGTCGTTGACGCCGCCGGTGCCACCGGCAGGTCCTGGACAAGGCGATCAAGCTGTACGGACGCCGCGAGGAGGGTCGCGTCCACTGGCCGGATCTCGCCTCCCGACTGTCCGTACGGCAGGTCTGGGTCGCTCGGGGGAAATAGCGCATGACGTCCCCAGGGTCCTGGCCCACGTGCTGGAGGATCCGGTCGTCGGGTGACGCGGAAAGCGTCACCGCGGAGTTGCGCCGGATGCCCGGCCCGCGCCGCTGGAAGGTCGTTTCGTGTGTGCCCGAGAGATGGGCGACGGCGACGTCCGGAGGATCGAACGCCATCGACGCCGTCGTGAACGTCCTGCGCCTGGTGGTGCGCCTGGCGGCGGCCGGATTCGTCGCGGTCGGATGAGGCGGGCACCCTGGGGAACGGGTGGCGGGTGGGTCGGAGATTCCGTGGACCGGTCAACCTGGTCACAGGGCGGCCTGAGGTACATAACGGACACGTTGCGGACTGTGGTGTGGGTTTGGTCTGAGCAGGTCAAACAACTATCTTCCGTGCAGGGTTGCCGTGCGTTCCTACATGCCGGCGACGGGAGTTGGACCGGCGGGGACACGGAAGGGGACTACACACCTTGCTCCGCAATCGAGTTAGCAAACTGGCCGCCGCCACCGCGGCGGGTGCCATGCTCATGGCCGCCGCCGCGTGTGGAAGTGGTGACGACACATCGACGGCCACGTCTGAGGCGTCCTCGTCGGCGGCACCGGGAGGTGCGGCACTCAAGGTCGGCCTCGCCTACGACATCGGCGGTCGCGGTGACGGTTCCTTCAACGATGCCGCCGCCCGGGGCCTCGACCAGGCCGTCTCGGAGCTGAAGGCCGAGAAGAAGGAGCTGGAGGCCGCCGCGGGTGAGACGGACGCCCAGAAGGAGGAGCGGATCCGCCTGCTCGCCTCCAACGGGTACAACCCGGTCATCGCGGTGGGCTTCGCCTACTCCGAGCCGCTGAAGAAGGTCGCGCCGGAGTTCCCCGACGTGAAGTTCGCCATCGTCGACGACGACGCCGCCACGGGTGAGAACATCAGCAACCTGGTGTTCTCCGAGGAGCAGGGCTCGTTCCTGGTCGGCGTGGCCGCCGCGATCAAGTCGAAGAAGGACAGCATCGGCTTCGTCGGCGGCGTGGACGTCCCGTTGATCCACAAGTTCCAGGCGGGCTTCGAGGCCGGCGCCAAGGCGGTCAAGCCGGACATCAAGGTCCAGTCGAAGTACCTGACCCAGCCGCCGGACTTCGCCGGCTTCAACGACCCGGCCAAGGGCAAGACCGCCGCGCAGGGCATGTTCGACAGCGGTGCCGACGTCGTCTACCAGGCGGCGGGCGGCTCCGGCAGCGGTGTGTTCGAGGCGGCCAAGGCGGCCGGTGCGATGGCCATCGGGGTGGACTCCGACCAGGCGGCCCTCCCCGCGTACGCCGACGTCAAGGACGTCATCATCACGTCCATGATCAAGAAGATCGACGTCGCGGTCTTCGACTTCCTCAAGCGCGCATCCGAAGGCACGGTCCAGGCCGGTAAGACGGTCTACGACCTCAAGGCCGACGGGGTGGGCTACTCGACGACCGGCGGCAAGATCGACGACATCACGTCCCAGATCGACGAGTACAAGCAGAAGATCATCAACGGAGAGATCACGGTGCCGAGCTCCTGAGCCCGGCCTTCGTGGGGCCCGGTGAGGTTATCCACAGCCGGGCGGCAGCGGCCGCGCGGCCCGGGCCCCACGCCTAATCTCTCTTCCGTCACCGCATGCTCAGGTACTCCTCGAGGAGGGGGCCGCCATTTCCACCGCGACCGCCACGGCACCCGCAGTAGAGCTCACCGGGATCACCAAGAGGTTCCCCGGTGTCGTCGCCAATCGCGACATCCGGTTACGGGTGACCAAGGGACAGATCCACGCCATCGTCGGTGAGAACGGCGCCGGCAAGTCCACCCTCATGAAGATCCTGTACGGCATGCAGCGGCCGGACGAGGGTGAGATCCGCGTCGACGGAAAACCCGTCGTCTTCCACACCCCGGCCGACGCCATCGCGGCGGGCATCGGCATGGTCCACCAGCATTTCATGCTGGCCGACAACCTCACGGTGCTGGAGAACGTCATCCTCGGCAGTGAGCCGCGCCGGGGCGGGGTGGCCATCGACTTCCGCGCCGCCCGCAAAAAGATCAAGGAGATCTCCGACGCGTACGGCCTGGCCATCCGGCCGGACGTACCCGTGGAGGAGCTGGGGGTCGGCGACCGCCAGCGAGTGGAGATCCTGAAAGTCCTCTACCGCGGCGCGCGGATCCTCATCCTCGACGAGCCGACGGCGGTGCTCGTGCCGCACGAGGTGGACGAGCTGTTCGAGAACCTGCGTGGTCTGGTCCGCGAGGGGCTCACGATCCTGTTCATCTCCCACAAACTCGACGAGGTCCTGCGGGTGGCCGACGCGATCACCGTGATCCGCCGCGGCACGACCGTGGCGAGCGTCGATCCCAGGGACATGACCGCCCGCCACCTCGCAGAACTGATGGTGGGCAGCGAGCTGCCCAGCCCGGAGACCCGCGAGTCCACCGTCACCGACTCCGTGGTGCTGTCGGTGGGCGACCTGACCGTACGGGACATCGACGGGCGGGCGATCGTCGACGGGGTCGGCTTCGACATTCACAGGGGCGAGGTGCTCGGCATCGCCGGTGTCGAGGGCAACGGCCAGGCCGAGCTGGTCGAGGCGCTCATGGGCATCCGCCCCTGCACGGTGGGCTCGCTGACACTCGACGGCAAGGACATCACCGGGTGGTCGACGCTGAAGCGGCGTGAGGGCGGCATCGGCTACATCCCCGAGGACCGGCACCGGCACGGCCTGCTGCTCGAGGCGCCGCTCTGGGAGAACCGGATCCTCGGTCACCAGACCCGTCGGCCGAACGTCAAGGGCATCTGGATCGACCGCACCGCGGCGCGGGACGACACGCAGCGGATCGTCGAGGCCTACGACGTCCGTACCCCGGGGATCGACACGGCGGCGGCCGCCCTTTCCGGTGGCAACCAGCAGAAGTTGATCGTCGGCAGGGAGATGAGCGGCGATCCGGTACTACTGATCGCCAGCCACCCGACCCGCGGCGTCGACGTCGGTGCGCAGGCCGCCATCTGGGATCATCTGCGCGCCGCGCGCGCCGCCGGCCTCGCCGTGCTGCTGATCTCGGCGGACCTCGACGAGCTCATCGGCCTGTCCGACTCGCTCAAGGTGATCCTGCGCGGCCGGATCGTCGCGGACGTGGATCCCGCGAACGTGACCCCAGAACAGCTCGGCTCGGCCATGACCGGTGCCGGTGAGGCGGCAGCACAATGAGTGAGCGAGACGAAGCGGCCGAGCGCGGCGGCGGCAGGCCCGGAGCCGGCGGAGCGGGTGGATTCCGCGACAGGCTGCTGGGGCGGGTGCGGCTCAGCGGCTGGCTGGCCCTGGCCGCTCCGCTGCTGGCGGTCCTCTTCGCGGCACTGATCACCTCGGTGGTCCTGTTGATCGCGGGCAGCTCGCCGCTGGCGGCCTTCGACACGCTCGTGGAGTACGGCAGCCAGCCGCGCACGATGGCCGTCATCCTCAACAACGCGACGATGTACTACATCTCGGCGCTGGCCGTCGCCGTCGGGTTCCGGATGAACCTGTTCAACATCGGCGTGGACGGGCAGTATCGCCTGGCCGCCGTGGTGGCGGCGGGCGTGGGCGGAGCGGCGCTGCTGCCCGGAGTGCTGAACATCGTGCTCGTGCTCGTGGTCGCGGTGCTCGTCGGCGCGCTGTGGGCGGGGATCGCCGGGCTGTTGAAGGTGAAGCGCGGCGTCAGCGAGGTCATCGCGACCATCATGCTGAACGCGATCGCCACCGGTCTCGCGTCCTGGCTCATGAGCAACCATCTGGGTGTGCTGACGGGGAACGATCTGGCCACCCGGCCGATCCCGGAGGGCTCCAGAATGCCCGGCATGGAGCTCATCGCCGGCACGCCGAAGCTGGTCAACGGCTTCCTCGTGGTGGCGATCATCCTCGGCATCGCCTACTACGTGCTGCTGAACCGCACCCGGTTCGGTTTCGAGCTGCGGGCGACCGGCATGTCCGAACCCGCGGCGCTGGCGAGCGGCATCGGGGTCAAGCGGATGGTCGTCACCACGATGGTCGTGTCCGGGGCGGTGGCCGGTCTCGCCGGAATGCCCGAGCTGCTCGGCGAGACGTACAAGTACAGCAACAACTTCCCCGCCGGTCTCGGCTTCGACGGCATCGCGATCGCGCTGCTCGGCCGGAACAACCCGGTGGGCATGGCCCTCGGCGCGCTGCTGTGGAGCTTCCTGGGCAACTCGTCCGACTCCCTCCAGATGATCAACATCTCCAAGGAGACCGTGGACATCATGAAGGGCGTGACGGTGCTCTCGGTGATCATCGCGTACGAGTTGGTCCACCGATATCGGATCATCGCCGAGCAGCGGCGGGCCGGCCAGGAGACGGCCGCCTCCCCGGCCGCGGAAGGGGCCGCGGCGTGAGCGGGGGAGCAGAGGTGACGAGCACGGCGCAGGCGCCGGCGGGTGGACCGCAGGCCGTGCCGCCGGCGCGCCGATTCCGGGTCACGACGCCGATCCTGCTGCTCGCCGGGGCCGGGCTGGTCGTGCTGCTGTCGGCCGTGCGCATCGTCACCGGTGCCGACGACATCACCTCGGGGGGCACGATCGCCGCCGCCCTCGGCCTTGCCGTGCCGATCGGCCTGGCGGCCCTGGGCGGCCTGTGGTCGGAGCGGGCCGGCGTGGTCAACATCGGCCTCGAGGGCATGATGGTGCTGGGCACCTGGTTCGGCGCCTGGGGGACGCTCCAGTTCGGCAGCCCATGGGCCGGGGTCGTCGCCGGCGCGATCGGCGGAGCCCTGGGCGGCGCGATCCACGCGGTCGCCACCGTGACCTTCGGCGTCGACCACATCATCTCCGGCGTCGCGATCAACATCGTCGGCATGGGGTTCACCCAGTATCTGTCGAAGCTGGTCTTCGAGGAGATGCCGGGCGGCGGGACCAAGAACTCTCCCCAGCTCCCCGAGATGTCGAGGTTGAGCATCACGGTCATCGACGGGCCGCTGCGGTCCCTGGAGGGCAGGCACTGGTTCCTGGTGTCGGACCTGGCGGGCATCCTGCGCGGGCTCACCCAGGGCGTGTCGTGGTTCACGATCCTGGCGATCCTGCTCATCCCGCTGTCGTACTACATCCTGTGGCGCACCGCGTTCGGCCTGCGCCTGCGCTCCTGCGGCGAGCGCCCGGTCGCCGCCGAGTCGCTGGGCGTCAACGTCTACCTGTACAAGTGGGCCGCCGTGGTCGTATCCGGCCTGCTGGCCGGGCTGGGCGGCGCGTTCCTGTCCATCGTGGCGGCCGGGATCTACCGTGACGGGCAGACGGGTGGCCGAGGATACATCGGCCTCGCCGCCATGATCTTCGGTAACTGGCGTCCCGGGGGGCTCGCCGGCGGCGCCGCGCTGTTCGGTTACACGGACGCGCTGCAGCTTCGGCAGGGTGGGACGTCCGTGCACGCGCTGCTGCTCGTGGTGGCGCTGATACTCGCCGCCGTGGCGGTCTACCAGCTCGTACGGCAGAGCCGTACCATGGCCGCTTCGGTCACAGCGGGGTGCGCCGCCCTGGTCTTCGTGGTGTTCATGGCGACCGACACGGTGCCCGAGCAGTTCACCACGTTCACCCCGCACCTGACCACGCTGCTGGTGCTGTCGCTGGCCTCCCAGCGATTGCGGATGCCGGCCGCCGACGGAATCCCCTACCGCAGGGGGCAGACCACATGACAGGTCGCGGATGCGAAAGGGGAGCGACATGACGACGATCGACTGGGCGGCGCTGCACGCCGCGGCGAACGAGGCGATGACGCACGCGTACGCGCCGTACTCCAAGTTTCCGGTGGGCGCGGCGGCGCTGGTGGACGATGGCCGGGTGGTGACCGGCTGCAACGTGGAGAACGCGTCGTACGGCGTCGGACTGTGCGCGGAATGCGGTCTGGTCTCCGCGCTGCACGCGAGCGGAGGCGGCCGGCTGGTCGCCTTCACCTGCGTGGACGGGCACGGCGAGCTGCTCATGCCGTGCGGCCGCTGCCGTCAGCTGCTTCTCGAGCACGGGGGTCCCGACCTGCTGGTCGAGACGCCGGAGGGTCCGATGCGCATGGCGGACTTCCTGCCGTACGCCTTCGGACCGGACGACTTGTCGCGATAAGGGATAGAGGGCATGGGTTTCGACGCGATAGAGGTCATCACCGTCAAGCGGGACCGCGGTGAGCTGTCCACGCCGCAGATCGATTGGGCGGTGGACGCCTACACGCGCGGCGAGGTGGCCGACGAGCAGATGTCCGCGCTGCTGATGGCCATCCTGCTCAACGGGATGAACCGCCGGGAGATCGCGGACTGGACCCAGGCCATGATCAGGTCGGGGGAGCGGATGGACTGGTCCGTCCTCGACCGGCCCACCGCGGACAAGCACTCCACCGGCGGCGTCGGCGACAAGATCACCCTGCCGCTCGCCCCGCTGGTGGCCGCCTGCGGCGCGTACGTGCCGCAGCTGTCCGGCCGGGGACTCGGGCACACCGGCGGCACGCTGGACAAGCTCGAGTCCATCCCCGGCTGGCGGGCGTCCCTGTCGAACGACGAGATGCTGGGGGTCATCCGTACGGCCGGAGCCGTGGTCTGCGCGGCGGGCAGCGGGCTGGCCCCGGCCGACAAGAAGCTGTACGCACTGCGGGACGTCACGGGCACGGTCGAGTCGATCCCGCTGATCGCCTCGTCGATCATGTCGAAGAAGATCGCCGAGGGCACGGGCTCGCTCGTGCTCGACGTCAAGGTCGGCTCCGGCGCGTTCATGAAGGACGTGGACAGCGCCCGTGAGCTGGCCAGGACCATGGTGGCCCTCGGCACCGACGCCGGGGTGCGCACGGTCGCCCTGCTCACCGCGATGGACCGGCCGCTCGGCAACGCCGTGGGCAACGCGCTGGAGGTCGCGGAGGCCGTCGAGGTGCTCGCCGGCGGCGGCCCGGACGACGTGGTCGAACTGACCGTACGGCTGGCCCGGGAGATGCTGGAGGCGGCCGGGATCGCGGACGCCAGGGACCCGGAGGAGGCACTGAAGGACGGCTCGGCCATGGACGTCTGGCGGCGCATGATCACCGCCCAGGGCGGCGATCCGGACGCGCCGCTGCCGAAGGCCGCCGAGTTCCTGGAGATCACCGCACCGGCGTCGGGTGTGCTGACCCGGCTCGACGCCCTGTCGGTCGGCCTGGCGGCCTGGCGGCTCGGGGCGGGGCGGGCGCGCAAGGAGGACCCGGTGTCCGCCGGGGCCGGGGTCACCCTGCACGCCAAGCCGGGCGACCTGGTCGGCGAGGGCCGGCCGCTGATGACGCTGCACGCGGACGAGAGCACGAGATTCGAGCGGGCCCTCGACGCCCTCGATGGAGCCTACGAGATCGGCGCCTCGGCCGACCCCGGTCTGCTGCCGCTCGTCGTCGAACGCGTCACCGCATAGCCGGGACGGCGTCCGTCCCCTCGGGTCGCCCGCTCGTCTGACAACCGGGAGCGTCGCCGTGAAGCTCGGCCTCTTCTTCGATCTCCGCAA
The DNA here is from genome assembly GCA_001552515.1 of Sphaerimonospora mesophila NBRC 14179 = JCM 3151. Taxonomy (GTDB): domain Bacteria; phylum Actinomycetota; class Actinomycetes; order Streptosporangiales; family Streptosporangiaceae; genus Sphaerimonospora; species Sphaerimonospora mesophila. The sequence continues at coordinate 29,676 of BCRI01000003.1, read as the reverse complement.
CCCGCCCGCCTGGCGACGTCCCTGGCCGGATCACTACCGGTGGAGCCTCGACCTGATCAGCGCGGCGGAGGGCATGGGCGCCGCGTCGGTGTGGTTCACCGAGCACCATGGGCTGGAGGACGGATATCTGCCGCAGCCGCTCACCTTCGCCGCGGCGGTGGCCGCCCGCACCTCCCGGGTCCGGATCGGCACCGCGGTCCTGCTCGCGGCGCTGCGTCATCCCCGGCACATCGCGGAGGAGGCCGCCATGGTCGACATCCTGTCGGCCGGACGGCTCGAGCTGGGGGTGGGAGCCGGGTTCGCCCAGCGGGATTACGACGCGTTCGGCGCGGACATCCGGCGGCGTTACCCGCTGACCGATGCGGCGGTCGCCGAGATCAGGCGTCTGCTGGCCGCCGGCGAGGTCACCCCGCCGCCGGTCCAGCGGCCGCTGCCGATCTGGATGGGCTACCAGGGGCCGCAGGGGGCCCGCCGGGCGGGCCGGCTCGGCACGGGCCTGCTCTCCCTGGACCCGCGGCTGCTGGAGCCGTACGAGCAGGGGCTGGCGGAGGGCGGACACGAGCCGTCGTCGGCCCGCATGAGCGGGATGCTCGACATCATCGTGGCCGACGATCCCGATGAGGCACGGCGGCGCATCCTGCCGCACTTCGTCTACCAGCTGAACTCCTATCGGAGGATGAACGCGGGCGGGCCGTACCGCGATCTGACCGTGGACGAGGTGGCCGGCGACACCGGCCGGAAGGGAAAGATCCCGGGCCTGACCGTGCTGACGGCGCACGACGCGATCCAGGCGATCAGGGAGCGTACGGCAGGCGTGCCGGTGGAGCACGTCTACCTGTGGGCGAGCGTCGCCGGGATGCCGGACGACCTGGTCGAGCGCCATGTCGAGCTGCTGTTCCGCGAGGTGGCGCCCGCGCTCTGATCGCCACAGAAACGACGGCGACCAGGATGACGGGGCCCGGGGTGATCGGCGGGGCGTTGAACGCTCGCCGTCGGAGTTGCGAGACTGGCGGCATGGTGAAGAGGATCGACGGCCCCACCCGCATCCCGGTGCCGGGCGGCAAGGTCATAGACGAGTACGTCGGCCGGGTGAACAGCGGCGACGAGGGAGTCTCCATCGCGCACATGGTCGCCCCGCCCGGCTGGGAGGAACCGGCCCAGACCCCCGAGTTCGCGGAGTACACGCTGGTGCTCAAGGGGTCGGTCGTGGTCGAGCACGCCGGGGGCACCACGGTCGTGGCCGCGGGTCAGGCGTTCGTCAGCGAGCCCGGGGAGAAGATCCGGTACGGCTCCGGGCCTTCGGGAGCCGAATACGTCGCTGTCTGCCTGCCCGCGTTCTCCCCAGACACGGCGCACCGGGAGGAATGACCGCGTCGAGGATAGGATTGCCTGATGAGTGACCGGAGCGGGGTGGGGAACGTGAGCCGCTTGCCCAGCCTTCAGGAGATTCGCAAAGCGCCCAAGGTGCTTCTTCACGACCATCTGGACGGCGGGCTGCGCACCGCGACGATCATCGATCTGGCCCGTGAACGCGGTCATGTCCTGCCCTCCGGCGATCCGGACAATCTAGCCGACTGGTTCAGGGACGCGTCCGACTCGGGCTCACTTGATCGTTACCTGGAGACGTTCGCTCACACGGTCGGCGTGATGCAGTCCCGCGAGGCCCTCATCAGGGTCGCGGCCGAGTGCGCGCAGGACCTGGCCGACGACGGCGTGGTGTACGCCGAGGTCCGGTTCGCCCCGGAGCAGCACAGCGAGGGCGGTCTCACTCTGGACGAGGTCGTGGAGGCCGTGCTGGAGGGCTTCCGTCAGGGCTCCGCCGGACCGGACGGCCGACCGCGGATCAGGGTCGGCACGCTGCTCACCGCCATGCGTCACCAGGCCCGCTCCAGGGAGATCGCCGAGCTGGCCGTGCGCTACCGCGACGTCGGCGTGGTCGGCTTCGACATCGCCGGGGCCGAGGCGGGATATCCGCCCACGCGCCACCTGGACGCCTTCGAATACCTGCAGCGGGAGAACGCCCACTTCACCATCCACGCCGGCGAGGCGTTCGGGCTGCCGTCCATCTGGCAGGCCATCCAGTGGTGTGGCGCCGACCGCCTGGGGCACGGCGTGCGGATCATCGACGACATCACCGTGTCGGACATCGGGCCCGACGGCGCCGGCGACGGAGAGGCCAAACTCGGGCGGTTGGCGGCCTATGTCCGGGACAAGCGGATTCCGCTGGAGATGTGCCCCACGTCGAACGTGCAGACGGGCGCGGCCCCGTCGATCGCCGAGCACCCGATCGGCCTGCTGCGCAGGCTCTACTTCCGGGTGACGGTCAACACCGACAACCGGCTGATGAGCGGGACGAGTCTGTCGCTGGAGTTCGCCAAGCTCGTGGAGGCCTTCGGCTACGACTGGGACGACCTGCAGTGGTTCACGGTCAACGCGATGAAGTCCGCGTTCATCCCGTTCGACGAGCGGCTGGCGCTGATCAACGGTGTGATCAAGCCCGGTTTCGCCCACCTGAAGTGGCAGGCCTGAGATGGACAGGGCGAAGGGCGAGGTCTTCCGGTCGAAGGTCGCCTGGGTCTTCGGCTGGATCTGGCTGGTGTTCGCCGCGTGGAACACCTATGACCTGATCGCCCGTGGCTCGATGCCCTCGGCGCTGATCGCCGGCGCGGTGCTGGGCGTCATCACGGCGTTGATCTTCCTCATGGCGATGCGCCCGGCGATCGTGCTGGAGGACGGCGGCGTGCGCATCCGCAATCCGCTGCGTAACGCCTACATCCCGTGGAACGCGGTCGACGACGTGATCGTGACCAACGCGATCGTCATCGAGGCCGGGCGTACCACGGTCCGGTGCTGGACGCCGCAGACCACCGCGAGAGAACGGGCCAGGGCCTCGGCGCGTGCGGCCAAGGCCGCGTCCTCGGCCGACACGTCCCGCGCCGATCGGGCGGTGGCCGAGGCGGTCGGCACGCGTACGCACGCCGACTGGGTGGCCCACCGGATCACCGAGACGAGCGCGATGCGGCGGGACGCCGCATCGGGTGCGACCGCCGTCACCTGGTCGCCCGTCGCGCTCGCCGTCACCGCCGCCGCGGTCGCCCTGGTGGTGGTGACGATCGTCCTCTCCTGAGGCGGCTCCTGATCAGTGGAGGCCGAGGGCGGCGGCGAGGTCCTTCTTGAGCGCCTCCAGGTCCTCGGCGGCGCGTGCCCTGGCCCCGGCCACGGAGTCCTCGACCGGGATGACGATCTCGAGGTAGCACTTGAGCTTGGGCTCGGTGCCGCTGGGCCGTACGACCACGCGGGCGCCGCCGCTCAGGCGGTAGCGCAGGCCGTCGGTGGGCGGCAGCCCGGCCACGCCCTCCGCCAGGTCCTCGGCCGATTCCACCACGCGACCGGCGAGCTCGGCCGGCGGCTCGGCGCGCAGCCGGGTCATGGCGCGGCCGATCTCCGCCAGGTCCGACACCCGGAACGAGAGCTGCGCGGTGGCGTGCAGGCCGTACCGCCTGGCCTGGTCGTCCAGCAGGTCGAGCAGCGTCCGCCCGGACCGCTTGGCCTCGGCGGCCAGACCGGCGACGGCGAGGGCGGCGCCGATGCCGTCCTTGTCGTGCACCGGCAGACCTTCGCGATCAGATCCGACGCTGTATCCGAGCGCCTCCTCGTACCCGAAGACCAGGCCGGGACCGGCCTTCATGATCCACTTGAAGCCGGTGAGGGTCTCGGCCTGGCGCACGCCGTACGCAGCCGCGATCTTGGCGAGCAGCGACGACGACACGATCGTCGTGGCGACCAGGCGGTCGTCGCCGGAGGTGTGCCGCAGCACGTGCTCGGCCAGCAGGCCGCCCACCTCGTCGCCCGTGAGCATGCGGTGACCGCCCTCCGGCAGCGGCGTGCCGACAGCGCACCTGTCCGCGTCCGGGTCGTTGGCCAGCACCAGGTCGGCGCCGATCGAGGCGGCCAGGCCGAGCGCGAGGTCCATCGCGCCCGGCTCCTCCGGATTGGGGAACGCCACGGTCGGGAAGTCGGGATCCGGCTCGGCCTGACGGTCGACCACGCGCGGCGCGGCGAACCCCGCGCGTTCGAACGCCTCGGCGAGGACGCCGTACCCGACCCCGTGCAGCGGCGTGTACGCGATCACCAGTTCCCTGGCCGCGCCGACCGGGAGGGCGGCCAGGGCCTCCAGGTACGGAACGACGATCGCGTCGTGATCGAGCGTCTCCCAGCCGTCCCCGAGGGGAAGCTCGTCCACCCGGCCCACGGCGTCGATCGCCTGGGAGATCTCGCGGTCGATCGGCGGGACGATCTGCGCGCCGTCCCCCCAGTAGACCTTGTAGCCGTTGTCCCTGGGCGGGTTGTGCGAGGCGGTCACCATGACGCCCGCGTCGGCTCCCAGGTGGCGTACGGCGAACGCCAGCACCGGGGTCGGCCATCTGCCGTCCATCACGGAGACGCGCAGGCCGGCCCCCGCGAGCACGGCGGCCGTGTCAGCGGCGAACACGTCCGACATATGACGCGCGTCGAAGCCGACGACCACATGCCCGCCAGGCCCGAGCACGCGGGCCAGCCCGGCGGCCGCCCGCATCACCGTGACGCGGTTCATCCGGTTCCGGCCCGCGCCCAGCTCGCCGCGCAGGCCGGCCGTACCGAACTCGAGCTTGCCGCAGAACCGGTCGGCCAGCGCGGCCGTGTCCCGGCGGTCGAGGATGTCCGCCAACTCCGCCCGGGTCAGCGGGTCGGGATCCTGGGCGAGCCACTCACGGGCGATCCGGACCAGGTCGTCGGTGGTCAAAGCGTGTTCCCCCTGAGTCATCCTCCGGTCGTGTCCCGACAAATCATGCCCTGATCGGCGCGTACGGCACCTGGCGGATATCCCCAGAACCACGACCTAAAGCTTGTCGACCACCTTGGCGAGGAGGGCGCCCATCCGGGTGGCGGTGGCCCGGCCCACCGCGAGGACCTCCTCGTGGTCGAGCGGCTCGCCGGTCAGGCCGGCGCCGGGGTTGGTGACCAGGGAGATGCCGAGGATCTCGGCACCGGCCTCCCGCGCGGCGATCGCCTCGAGCACGGTGGACATGCCGATCAGGTCTCCGCCGAGCGTGCGGAGCATGCGGATCTCGGCCGGCGTCTCGTACGTCGGGCCGCGGAACGCCACGTAGACGCCCTCGGCCAGCGATGGGTCCACCTCGCGGGCGAGGGCGCGCAGGCGCCGGCTGTAGACCTCGGTCAGGTCGACGAACGTCGCGCCGGTGATCGGGTTGCTCCCGGTCAGGTTGATGTGGTCGCTGATCAGGATGGGCTCGCCGACCCGCTGCGTCTCCGGGCGCAGGCCGCCGGCGGCGTTGGTCAGCACGACGGCGCGCACACCGGCGGCCGTCGCCGTACGGACCCCGTGGACCACGGTCTCCACGCCGCGGCCCTCGTAAAGGTGCGTGCGGCCGAGGAAGATCAGCGTGTTCAGTCCCGCGCCGGTCCGCACCGCGCGGAGGGTGCCCGCGTGTCCGGCGACGGCGGGCGCGGTGAAACCGGGAAGCTTCGTCACGGGGAACTCGGCGATGGTCTCGCCGATGGCGTCGGCGGCAGGCACCCATCCCGAGCCCATGACGAGGGCCACATCGAAGGAGCCGACGCCGGTGAGGTTGCGCAGGGTGCTCGCGGCCTCGGCCGCCAGGGCGTATGGGTCGTTGGTCACACCAGTGAGCGTACAGAAGCCGCCCCGACCCCCACCCCATGGTGATCTTGCAGTTGCTCGCAGGAGCCCGCCCCGAGCTGCGAGAACACCAGCCGTGATCTTGCAGAAACTCGCACAGAACGCCGCTGACCTGGGCGATTACCGTCCGTGATCTTGCAGTCGTACGGCACGCGGGACGACGCGGAAGAGGCGGACCAGGACGAGAAACCGGGCGGTGTGCGGTCAGTCGCCCAGTGACTTGCACGGGCGGTTGCGCAGGCCGGTGACGTAGTCGTCGGGGGCCCCGGCCTTCTCTGCGGCCTCGGCCAGAATGCCCAGATAACGCGCGGACGGCAGCCCGCCCTCATAGGAGTCGAGGACGTAGGTCCAGGCCAGCACGTCGCCCTCCAGAGTCGCGACGCGGAGCCGTACCTTGCGGTAGAGGCCGAGATCGGTGCCCATCCACTCGTCGAGGGATGCCTCGTCCCACTCCGGCACGTCGTAGAGCACGACGAACACCTGGTCATCGGGATCTTCGACGATGGTCGCGAGCGCGCCCTCCCAGCTGACGTCCTCCCCGCCGAAGGTCAGCCGCCAGCCCGCGAACCAGCCGGTTCCTCGCATGGGCGAGTGGGGGGCCCACTCGGCCATCTGCTTCGGGTCCATGTTGCTGCCGTAGGCGGCGTAAACAGGCACGGCACACAAGCGTAATCCAAGATGCCCGGTCTTCGCCGACGGGATCGCGTACGCCGTGCCGCCGGAGACGGATTCGGTATGGCCATGCCGGGCGAACCGGGAATGAGCGCCTAAGAATGCGGGACAATAGGTTACGTGACGAGGATTGTGATCATTGGTGGCGGTCCCGGCGGGTACGAGGCGGCGCTGGTGGCCGCGCAACTGGGTGCACAGGTCACCGTGGTCGAGCGGGACGGCCCCGGCGGCGCCTGTGTGCTCACCGACTGTGTGCCGTCCAAGACCCTGATCGCCACCTCCGTCCGCAAGCAGGCGCTGCTCGACGCCTCATCGGTCGGTGTCCACTTCGACGGCGGCCCGGACGGCGACACCGGAGGTGTCATCGCCGACATGAGCCTGGTGAACAAGCGTGTGAAAGAGCTGGCGCACGCGCAGTCCGCCGACATCACGGCACGGCTCGCCGCCGAGGGCGTGGAGGTGATCCACGCCGAGGGGCGGCTCGTCGACCCCCAGGTGGTGCGCGCGGGCGACCGGACGATCCGGGCCGACGTCGTCATCGTCGCCACCGGCGCCCACCCCCGCGTGCTGCCCGGCGCGGAGCCGGACGGGGAGCGCATCCTGTCCTGGCGGCAGCTGTACGACCTGCGGGAGCTGCCCGAGCACCTGATCGTCGTCGGGTCGGGGGTGACCGGCGCCGAGTTCGCCGGCGCGTACCAGTCGCTCGGCTCCCAGGTGACGCTCGTCTCCTCCCGCGACCGGATGATGCCGAACGAGGACGCCGACGGGGCCGAGGTGCTGGAGGAGGTCTACCGACGGCGCGGCATGAACGTCATGGGCCGATCGCGGGCCGCCTCGGTCAAGCGCACGGCCGACGGGGTCGTGGTCACGCTGGAGGACGGCAGGACGGCCGAGGGCAGTCACTGCCTGATGACCGTCGGCATGGTGCCCAACACGGCCGGGATCGGTCTGGAGGACAACGGCGTACGGCTCGACCGGGGCGGGTTCATCGAGGTCGACAAGGTGTCCAGGACCTCGGCTCCCGGGATCTACGCGGCCGGCGACTGCACGGGTGTGCTGATGCTGGCGTCCGTCGCGGCCATGCAGGGCAGGATCGCCGTCTGGCACGCGCTCGGCGAGGCCGTCCAGCCCATCCGGCTGGCCACGGTCGCCGCCAACATCTTCACCGACCCGGAGATCGCCAACGTCGGGGTGTCGCAGCAGCAGATCGAGTCCGGCGAGATCGACGCCAACGTCGTCAAACTGCCCCTGGCGACCAACGCGCGGGCCAAGATGCAGGGGTTCAACGACGGGTTCGTGAAGCTCTTCTGCCGGCCCAACACGGGCATCGTGCTCGGCGGGGTCGTGGTGGCCCCCCGGGCGTCGGAGCTGATCCTCGCGGTGTCGGTCGCCGTGCAGCAGCGGCTCACCGTCGACCAGCTCGCGCACACTTTCGCGGTCTACCCGTCGCTGTCGGGCTCCATCACCGAGGCGGCCCGGCGCCTCATGTCGCCGCTCACCACCGCCATCTGACCACTCGCAGTCGGCGAGGGTTCGCCGCCGGTGCCCGGACACGGCGACGCCGTGATCTCACACCCGGTCGAATGCAAGATCACGGCGGGTGAAGCGGCAGGTGGCAGGTCCTTCCTGTGACTTTCTGCAAGATCGCGAACGGTATCCGCGCTGATGAGCGGGGGTCGTTGCGAGTATTCGCAAGATCACGGGGGGAAGGGGGTGGGGCCGGGTGTCGCCTTCGGCGGTCACCCGGCCTCTTCGGTGCTACCGGCCCCTCCTAAAGGGTTACCAGCCGTAACGGGTCACCAGTCGCCGCCGCCGAAATCGCCACCGCCGAAGTCGCTGCCGCCACCCCAGTCGCCGCCGCCGAAGCCGCCGCCACCGAAGTCACCGCCACCCCAGTCGCCGCCGCCGCCATCGGCCTCGACGCCCGCCGCGTAGCCCGCGCCGTAGCCGCCCCAGCCGCCGCCGAAGGCGTGGCCGAGCATGGTGCCGACCATCATGCCGGTCAGCAGGTCGCCGCCGAAGCCGCCGTAGTACCCGTAGGCGTACGGCTGGTAGGCCGGGCCCGCGTCCCAGTACGGCCTGCGCTCACCGTTGACCATGACCTCGCGCATCTGCGGGTCGAAGCCACGCTCCACCGCCTCGGCGTCGGCCGCGCAGGCGGGCACGTCGCGGAGCGCGCCGCCGGGCGGGGCCCACCGCACGTTGCGGGCCGAGGGGCCGTGCTGCGGGTTGAAGAAGCACGGGGGCAGGCGCTCGGGCAGCGGCTGGTTGTTCACCCGGGCCTTGACGCAGGCCAGCGCGTAGCGGCCGTCCTCCAGCGTCGAGGTCACCGTGCGCAGCTCGTCGGCGCGCTGCACCGCGGCCAGCTCGTTCTTGGCCCGCTCGTAGGAGTCGAGCGCGCGCTGCCAGTCGGCCGCCGTCTCCGCCTGCGGCAGCATCTTCACATCCATGTCGAGGGCGGTGATCTCCTCACCGAACTTGGTGACGTCCTCCTCGACGGTCTGCTTCACCGCGGCGAGCTCGGCCGCCTCGCGCTCCTCACGCCTGCGCTTGTTGCGGCGACCGATCATCCACAGACCGGCTCCGCCCACGACCGCGACGCCCAGGATGCCGACGAGCACGCCGGTGCCGCCGCCTCCGCCGACCGTGCTTCCCGTCTTACGCGCAGCCTTGACATCGCCATCCTTGACCAGGTTGACCCGGTTGACGAAGTCCTGCATGCCGGTGAGGAGGTCGGTGTTGGCGTTGGTGGAGAGCTTTGCCAACGTGCCGGCCGCGTTCTTGGGCAGGTCGTTCGATCCGGCGAACAGGCTCTTCCCGTCGAGCACCGCCACGGTCGCCTTCGACTTGCCCGCATTGTCGAGCTCGGTCAGCAGCTGTGGGATATAGGTGCTGATCTGGGCGGTGGTCACGGTGCCGTCGGGCAGCGCGGCCACGTAGATCGGGGCCTTCGACTCCTTCAGCGCCTCGCGGAGCCCGTCCTGCTCACTGGACGACAGCGGCGATCCGCTCATCGCGTAGAAGTGGTCCTGGCTGTTCTTCCAGGACGCGACTACAGTGGCCGGGTCCGGCGGAGCGGCGGCGTGCGCCGCGGGGACCGTGGCGATCAGCGCGAACATGCTGATGAATAGCGCCGCCACGGCGCTGCCCGCACGGCCCAGCGGGTTCTTCTTGGTCACGGCTTTAAGCCTCCTTCGCCCTTCTGGACGAACGGCGGTGTTCGATGGTTCCTCTTTCCGGCAACGCTATCCGCTGAAGCATGCCCCGCGTCGGGCCGCTTTCCCGTTCCGAACGAACGCGCCCCGGGAAATTTCCCGGGGCGCGCCTCCTCGGCCCGCTCAGGTGTCCTTGATCTCGCAGATGACGGCGCCGGCCGTCACGGTCTGGCCGACGGAAGCGGCGAGACCGGTGATCGTGCCGGGCTTGTGGGCCGTGAGCGGCTGCTCCATCTTCATCGCTTCGAGCACCACGATCGTCTCCCCGGCCTCGACGGTCTCCCCGTCGGCGACGACGACCTTAACGATCGTGCCCTGCATGGGGCTGATGAGGGCGTCCCCGCCGGCCGCGGCCTTCTTCGCCGCGCCGCCCGCACCGTTGCGCCGTGGCGCCTTCCTGGCCTCCGTACGGCCGGCCGCGCCGAGCCCGGCGGGCAGGACGACCTCCAGACGCCTGCCGCCGACCTCGACGGTGATGCGCTGCCGCTCGGCCGGCTCGTCCGTCTCCGCGATGCCCTCGAACGGCGGGATCTCGTTGACGAACTCGGTCTCGATCCAGCGGGTGTGCACGGAGAACGGCTCGTCGGCGAAGGCCGGGTCGTCCACCACGGCCCGGTGGAACGGCAGCACGGTCGGCATGCCGTCGATCTCGAACTCGGCCAGCGCCCGGCGCGACCGCTCCAGGGCCTGCCTGCGTGAGGAACCGGTGACGATCAGCTTGGCCACGAGGGAGTCGAACGACTGCGGCACGCTCATCCCGGCCTCGTAGCCGGCGTCGAGCCGTACTCCCGGGCCGGAGGGCACACGCATCGAGGCGATCTTCCCGGGCGCGGGCAGGAAGTTGCGGCCGGCGTCCTCGGCGTTGATGCGGAACTCGAAGGAGTGCCCGCGCAGCACCGGGTCGTCGTACCCGAGCGCCTCGCCGTCGGCGATCCGGAACATCTCGCGGACCAGGTCGATCCCGGCGACCTCCTCCGTGACCGGGTGCTCGACCTGCAGCCGGGTGTTGACCTCGAGGAAGGAGATCGTGCCGTCCTGGCCGACGAGGAACTCGCAGGTGCCGGCGCCGACGTAGCCCGCCTCGCGCAGGATCGCCTTCGACGACGAGTAGAGCAGCTCGAGCTGCTCCTCGGTGAGGAAGGGCGCGGGGGCCTCCTCGACCAGCTTCTGGTGGCGGCGCTGCAGCGAGCAGTCGCGGGTGCTGACCACGACCACGTTGCCGTGCCGGTCGGCGAGGCACTGCGTCTCGACGTGGCGGGGGCGGTCGAGGTAGCGCTCGACGAAACACTCCCCGCGGCCGAACGCGGTCACGGCCTCGCGTACGGCCGACTCGTAGAGGTCGGGGATCTCCTCTGTGGTGCGGGCGACCTTCAGCCCCCGGCCGCCCCCGCCGAACGCGGCCTTGATGGCGATCGGCAGGCCGTGCTCCTCGGCGAAGGAGATCACCTCCTCTACGCCGGACACTGGGTCGGCCGTGCCCGCCACGAGCGGTGCGCCGACGCGCTGGGCGATGTGCCTGGCCTGCACCTTGTCGCCGAGCGCCATGATCGCGGCGGGCGGCGGACCGATCCAGATCAGCCCCGCGTCCTGTACGGCCCGGGCGAAGTCGGCGTTCTCCGCGAGGAAGCCGTAGCCGGGGTGCACGGCGTCGGCCCCCGTCGCGGCGGCGACGGAGAGCAGTTTGTCGATGTCGAGGTAGGTCTCCGCCGGGCTCTGCCCGCCCAGGGCGTGCGCCTCGTCGGCCACCCGCACGTGGAGAGCGTCCAGATCCTGGTCGGCGTACACCGCGACGCTCTTCAGGCCCGCGTCCGTGCAGGCGCGCGCGATCCGAACGGCGATCTCGCCCCGATTGGCGATCAGGACCTTCTGCACCGGTCTCCCCTTCCCTCAAGCACCGGCCTCCCCTTCCCTCAAGCCTTCCTGGAGTGTAAGGGGGCCTCCTGCCTCGGAGACGCCCGCCCCCGGAGCGCCGGCGTGACCCCACGAAACCGTACGTTCGGGAAGTAACCGGATGGGCCATCCGAGGTGTCGAACGGAGCCGGTATAGCGGCTGGGCATAGGAGTCTTTACAAGATTGACCAGCGGTTTACGGTGAGAGCGGACCTCTGTCGATTTAGGGAGTGAACTGAATGAGTAACAGCTTGCTCGGCGGCGACCCCGCGGAGATGCAGAGCATGGCCGCGCAGTTCAACCAGCAGGCGGACCAGGTTCGCACCACGATGGCCAGCCTCGACCGTGAGGCGGCCAAGGTCGGCACCGCCTGGACCGGTCCCGGCGCGCAGCGCTTCCACGACGCCTGGCAGAGCTACCGGTCGGCCTTCCAGCGCATGTCCGAGGAGCTCAACGAGGCGTCCCGCGTCATCAACACCTACCGCGGCAACATCGAGTCCGCCACCCGCTGACTCGTTCACGGCACGTTCACCGGACCGGGACCGCGGCCTGGATCGGGGTCGCGGCCCCGGAGATCACCAGCAGGCCGCGCCCGGTCGGGCCGCCCACGGCTCCGCGCGGCAGCCGTACGTTGAAGAGATCCCCGTCGGCCGGGCCCTGCACCGACAGCAGGAGCCCGGTCCGCGCCTTTCTGGCCTCCGCCACGAAACCCCGGTAGGCCGTCGCCAGATCCCCGGTGGGCCCCGCGATGAGCAGCCCGTGCTCGCCGTCCCGCCCGGTGCGGAGCACCTCCTCCAGGGCGAGGCCGAGCTGCGAGTCCGGCGAGATCAACTCCGCGTCGTCGACGAGCACCACGTAACGCTCCTGCTCCCTGACCAGGGCGAGAAGGTCCTGCGGCGCACCCCCGGTCACGCTTGCGGCGTTCCCGTCGAGCACGGCGAGCACGCCCGCTGAATCGGCCAGTTCCCGCAGCGGGCTGCGGCGGGGGGTGACGGCGAGCACGGGAGTGCCCTGCCGCAGCAGCGATCGAGCCGCGGTGACCAGGCAGGACGACCTGCCCGATCGGGGCGGACCGGCGATCACGGCGGCCGGCCCCTGGGCCAGCAGATCGACGCCCAGCGGGGCGAGGGAGTCCCCGCCCGCGCCGAGCAGCGCCCACAGCGGCGACGGCGGCTCGAACGACGGCACGAGATCCAGGGCCTGCTCGGCCGTGATCCGCATCGGCAGGGCGTCCACGCGCAGCGGCGGCTCGCCGGCCCAGCCCCAGCAGCCCCGCGAGTCGCAGTCAGCGTGGAAGCCGCCACCAGGCACCTCGCCGAACCGGGCGGCAGCCGTACGGCCCAGCTCCTGCAGCACCGCCACCTGGGCGGGACCGGACGGATCGGGGGACAGCAGCGCGATCTGGCTCTCCACCAGGCCGTGTTCCCCGACCGACAGCGCGCGGCCGGGTGGCATCGAGGCGGGCAGATCACGCACCGGCAGCCCGGCCAGCCCGTAGTCGGCCGGATCGGCCAGCCGGAGGACCAGCCGGTCATCGAAGATCGTGGAGATCTGCCCGATCAGGCCCGACCGGTCGGAGGTGACCACCGCGCGCAGGCCGACGGCCGGCCCCTCACGCAGCAGTTGCATCAGCGCGTCGAGCAGGCGGCCGTAGTCGTAGTTCTCGAACGCCGCGACGTATCCCTCCCATCGGTCCAGCAGCAGCACCAGCCAGGGCAGGTGCCCGACCGCTTCGCCGGACGGCGCCGGCGCGGCCCGTCCCCGTGCGGCCGTCCTGGCCTCCGTCAGCGACGCGTACCCCGCCTCGGCCAGCAGTTGCTGGCGGCGGCCCACCTCGGCGCGCAGCCGGGTCAGCAGGCGCTCCACCCGGTCGAGCTGGTCGCGGGTGACCACGGCGCCGCAGTGCGGGAGGCCGACGAGCGGCAGCAGCGCCCCCGACCCGCAGTCGATCGCGTGGACGTGCACGTCCTCGGGGGAGGCCCCGGCCGCGATCGAGCCCGCGATCGTGCGCAGGGCGGTGGACCGGCCGCTGCGCGCCGAGCCCGCGATCAGCAGGTGCCCGCCGTGCCGCGGATCGAAGACGAGCGGCCGCCTGCCCTGCTGCCACGGCAGGTCCACGAGCCCGAACGGCAGCGGCGGCACCTCCTGGGCGTCCCGCCGGTACGGCCCGGCCGGGGCGAGCCGATGACCGGAGGAGCCGGCCGTCGCCGACGCGTCCGCCGACAGCGTGACCAGTTCCGGCAGGGGCGGCAGCCAGGGGCTGGGCTGCTCGGGGACGCCCCGCCCGGCCTCACGGATCGCGTCGACCAGCAGGGCGAGGTCGGAGTCGTCGCCGGACTCCACCGTCGGCACGGAGAGCGGACGGCCGAGCGCCGGCCAGGCCAGTTCCATCACCCGCAGGGCCTCACCACCCCGTCCGGCCGTCCGGGGGCTGCGCCCGCCGATCCTGGCCGTCTGCACCGCCACCGCCGGGCCCGCCCCTGACCTGACGTAGCAGCGGCCCGGCGTGGACCGCGAGATGTGCGCGGCGTCGGGCGCGTCGATCACGTCGGCCGACTCGCGGGTGTCGGTCACCCGCAGCGCGATCCGCAGCGAGGTGTTGGCCTGGATGTCGGCGGTCACCACGCCGCCGGGCCGCTGGGTGGCGAGGATGAGGTGAATGCCGAGCGAGCGGCCGCGCCGCGCGATGTCCACCAGGCCCTCGACGAAGTCGGGCAGCTCGGTCACCAGTGCGGCGAACTCGTCGATGATCAGCACGAGCCGGGGCATCGGCGGCCGTTCCGCCTGCCGGGCGGAGCCCCCGCCCGGCCGGCCCCCGGTCGTCTGTGCCGCGCCGGTCGGACCGAAGAGGCCGCCGGCCGGAGCCTGCCGTACGCCTCCGGAGCCCAGCACCCAGGTCGCGCCACGGGACCGCAGCCGCTGATACTCCTCGATGTCCTTCGCCCCCGCCTCCAGGAGCAGGCGCTCCCTCCTGCGGATCTCGGCCGCCAGCGACGCCAGCGCCCGCTGCGTCAGGTGACCGTCGAGGTCGCTCACCATGCCGACCGTGTGCGGGAGCCGTACGCACTCCTTGAAGGCCGCCCCGCCCTTGTAGTCGATGAGCACGAACGTCATCTCGTCCGGCCGGTTGACCACGGCGAGCGAGGAGATCAGCGTCTGGAGCAGCTCCGACTTGCCGGCGCCGGTGGTTCCCGCGATGAGCGCGTGCGGGCCGTCGCGGCTCAGATCCACCTCGAACGGCCCCTCGGGGCCGACGCCGATGACGGCCCGGGTCGACCGGCCCCATCGCTTGGCGATGCGGTCGGGCTCACAGGCGTCCGCGCCGAGCAGGTCGAGCAGGCGGGCCGAGCCGGGTACGGCCGAGGCCGGGTCCTCTCGGCTCACGTCGCGCAGCGGGGCGAGCGCCCGGCCCAGGCGGTCGGCCCACGACACCGAGACCTGGTCGGCCCGGATCCGTCCGATGGCCTCCAGACCACCGCCGTGCAGTCGCACCTCGCCGTCCGCCGAGCACGACACGACCGTCGCGCACTCCTCCGGCAGCAGCCGCCGGTCGCCGTCGATGGCGATCGTGTAGACCCCGGCGCGTGGGCCCTGCCTGAGCACCTGCGGCATTCCCGGCAGACCGCGCAGCACCTGGGCGCCGTCGAGCACGACGAGCACGTCGAACGGCTGCTCGTCGTAGCCGGCGAAGGCGGGCTCCGCCGCGGTCTCGGCCGCCGCGCCCCGGCCGAGGTCGTCCCAGCCCGCCGGGCCGCCGGTCAGCCGTCCGCCGCCCAGTGCCGATTTACCCAGTGCCGATGATTTGCCCTCGTCGTCGAGCCGTTCGTCGATCAGCGCGGTGAGCTCGGCGACCCGGCGGGCCGCTGCCTCGGGGTCGGCGCCGACGAGCGCGACGGAGTCCGCGCCGAGCGGCCCGCCGCCGCGCGCGCCGTGGCCGCAATGGGGGAGCCACCGGACCCAGCCCCACTGCCGGTCGCTGTCGGACCCGGCCGACAGCACGACGATCGCCAGGTCGCGCGGGCTGTGCAGGGCGGCGGCTTGGCCGACCAGCCAGCGTGCGCAGGCCAGTGCGGTCTTCCTCGGTCCGGTGACTCCGGCCACGCCGAGCCGCCGCATGACCAGCGCGACCGGCACGTCGTGGCAGATCGGCTGCTCCGGCCGGGGCGCGTCCTGCGGAGTGCCGCTCTCGAGTTCGAACTCCAGGCCGGCGGGCAGATCCGCCAGGCCCACCCGCAGCCGCAGCGCGTCCCGGTCGTGACTGCGCCGCTCCCACAGCCTGCGCCGGGGGCCGGTGGCGGTGAGCAGCACCTCGGCCGGGTCGGGCGCGCCGTCGCGACGGGCGGCCTCGTCCTCCTTGACGGCCTGGGCGACCTCCGCCTCGAACGCCGCCAGGCGCTCGCGATACGCCTTGACCGCCTGGCGGTGCTTCTTCTTGCCGTGCCTGCGGTCGCTCGCCCACTGGCCGATCATGATGAGCGGCGTCATGAACGCGAACAGCAGGTAGTACCAGGTCCGGAGGGCCACGGCCATGACGATCCCGAGCACCGCCGGGAGCAGCGCTGCGAGCAGTTGCAGCCGCATCCCCTCGGCCCGTCGCGGCTCCGCCGGGACCGTGATCCGCCGGCCGCGCACCGGTCGCGGCAGCCTGGGCGGGCGGTTGTAGGCGAGCCCGCCGTCCGGCAGCGCGTCCAGGTGCGTGTCCGGCGGTTCGACCGGGCCGAGCGAGAAGGCGGAGCCGCCGCACGAAAGCGTGCCCCACTCGGGCCAGGGCGTGGCCTCGGTGAGCGGCTCGCCCGCCAACCGCACGACGCCCGCGCCGATGTCGTCCGGCCGCGCCGTGTCGTCCTGCCGCCGTCCCCGCCGTCTGCGCCGCTTCTTCTTTCCGGCCTTCACCGGTGGGACGGCGCCGCCGGGTGTGGCCGGTTCGACGGTGACGCCGTTCGGGGTCAGGCGGACCACGGCGGCGACGGGGGGCAGTCCCGCGTCGCGTACGGCTATCGCGCACGCCGGATCGGACCCGATCGTGTGCGCGCCCACGCCGAGCCGGTGGACCGAGCCCGCGCCCGGGCCGCCCACGACGCGCAGTTCCGCCAGCCCGTCGGGCTCCTCGGCCATGGTGGCCCAGGCGGCCCGGCCGTCCAGGGCGACCACGTCGCCGTCGCGCAGCAGGCCGAAGACGGCCGCGTCGGGATCGAGCGGCCGCCCGTCCAGCCAGAGCCCGGCCGCCCGTCGCGTGTCCCCGTCGGCCTCGGACCCGGTGACGCACCCCGGTTTCCCGCCGGCCGCTCTCCTGCCGCCGAGGTCGTACGGCGCGCGGGCGTGCGGGAGCCGTACGACATTGGACGGGCGCGGGTCGTCGAGCGCGGTGACGAGAGCGGCGGTGAGCCCGGCCACGGTGGCCGTCTCGTCGCCTTCGATCAACACGTCACGCCGTTCGTGCTCGGTGACCACGGTGAGCGTTAACCGCATGCGCAGACTCCCGGCGGGGTCGGGGTAGGGGGACGTTCTCCGACAGAGCGTTTCACCCGCCGGACCCCTCCGTGAAGAACCCGTGCGGTTCTCCCGTACGGATTCCACCCATGAAGGGCCGGGTCGGCGGACGTCCGGCGAAGGCCACGTTAGCGAGGCGCTCCCGGCATCGCGCACTCTAATCGGTAAACCGCCATGTCATCAGCGCCTCCCCACCGTGGTGGCGTCGTACGGCTGTGCCGCGATTCGGCGGCGGCCGTACGGTCAAGTCCGTTGTGAACGACATGCGCATCAGGAATAGATCGTTACCCTCTATCACAAAATTTCGAGATCTGGTAGTCACCTACCGATATGGTAATAGATCCATTCCCGTTGACAGGTTTATTGCTAACGGATAAGCATGGGACGCCGTATAACCACACGCGGGCGGCCGAAATTTGGCCATAATCCGATGAACGCGCGGTGAACGGTAAGGACCGTAAATAAATTGGAGCGGCCCGAAAATCGGGCGTGATCATCACCGGGAGCCTCTGTATCGATGAGGATCAGCGAGAAGGCATCGCAGGACGGTCGCGGTGCGGTGAGTGAACGGCCGGGGCTGTCCGGGCCCGCGTCTCGCAAGCTTCCCGTGCCGCCCCGGGAGCGCAGGCCGGCGCTCGCCGCGCTCGCCGTGCTCCTCATCCTGGGCGGTGCGCTGGCGACCACGCTGCTGGTCATGCGCAGCGGCGAGCGGGTGTCCGCGGTGATGATCACCCAGCAGGTGGGGGCGGGGCAGCGGATCCCGCGGTCGGCGCTGGGCGAGGTGGAGATCGCCGACACCGGCATCCCGCGCGTGCTGTGGCGCGACAGCGAGAGCGTCAGCCAGTGGTACGCCGCGGTGACCCTGCTGCCCGGCACGCTGCTGACCGAGTCGATGGTGGCGAAGTCCGGCGAAGACGTGGGGCCGGGCAAGGCGCTGGTCGGCCTCGCGCTCAAGCCGGGACAGGCGCCGGCCCGTCTGAACGTGGGCGATGTCGTCCAGGTGATCCACGTCGCGGCCGCGGACAAGGGGGCGGACCAGCGGGCGGACGGCGGGCAGCAGCGGGTGCTCGCCACCGCCGCACGCGTCCACAGCATCGGCGCCGCGGGCCGGACCGGGGGAAGTGGACTGGTCACGGTGCGCGTGGACACCTCCGCCGCGCCGGCCATCGCCCAGTACGCCTCGGGCGGGGAAATCGCCCTGATCAAGCTTCCCGGAGTGAGGTGACGTGGCACTCATCGTCCTGGCGGCGGACAAGGGAGCGCCCGGCGTCACCACCGCGGCGACCGCCCTCGGCGCGGTGTGGCCCCGGCCGGTGCTGCTGGCCGAGTGCGACCCGTCGGGAGGCGATCTGGCCTACCGGCTGCCGGGGGAGGACGGCGGGGTGCTCAACCCGGGACGCGGCCTGCTCAGCCTGGGCGCGGTGGCACGACGGGGGCTGCGCGCCGATCTGATCTTCGAGCACACGCAGCGGCTCGTCGGCGGTCTCGACGTGCTCACCGGGCTCACCAACGCCGAGCAGGCGGCCGGGCTCACCTGGCTGTGGGGGCCGCTCGGGCGCTCGCTGGCCGCACTGCCGGGCGCCGACGTCCTGGCCGACTGCGGCAGGCTCGGGCCGCACCCGCAGATGAACGACCTCATCGCCGAGGCCGACGAGGTGGTCCTGTTCACCCGGGCCAGCCTCGACCACGTCGCCCATCTCCGGGAACGGCTGACGCTGCTCGGCCGGCCTGCCTGCGTGGTCGTGATCGCCGACCCCAGGGCCTACCGCGCCTCGATCGAGGAGGTCAGGCGGATCGTCTCCGGCTGGGACGTCAAGCTGGTCGGCGGCCTGGCGCACGACCCGAAGGGCGCGGAGCTGCTGCGCGGTCAGTGGGGCGGCCGGCTCGACCGCAGCCTGCTCATCCGGACCGCGCGCGACCTGGCCGGGCGGCTCGTGGCCCAGCTGGCGGCCGAGGCCGCCGCCAATGCGGCCCCCGGCGGCCAGGGGCGTACGGCAGGCGCTCCGGTCCCGGCACCACGACGTGGCCCGGGGCCGGGCCCCGGGCCGGTCAGGGGGGCGAGATCATGAATGCCGAGCAGCGACCCATCGACCACGGCCTGGTGAAGCGGTTCCGGCAGGAGGTCGGCGACCGTCTGGCGCACCAGCGGCGGCTGGATCAGGCCAGCGGGCTGCCGCCGATGACCGGCGAGGACGAGCGGCAGTTCGCCCGCGCGCTGATCGCGCAGGTCCTGGAGGAGTACGCGCGCGGCGAGATCGGGGTGGGCCGCACCCCGCCGACCGCCGAGGAGGAGGAGGCGCTCGCCGGGGGGATACACGCCGCGCTGTTCGGCGTGGGCCGGCTGCAGCCGCTGCTGGACGACACCGAGATCGAGAACATCGACATCAACGGGTGCGACCGGGTCTTCGTCGGCTACGCCGACGGCCGCGAGGTGCTGGCCGATCCGGTCGCCGACAGCGACGAGGAGCTGATCGAGCTCATCCAGGTCCTGGCGGCGTACTCGGGGCTGTCGTCCCGGCCGTTCGACACCGCCAATCCCCAGCTCGACCTGCGCCTGCCGGACGGGTCGCGACTGTCCGCCGTGATGGACGTGACCGTGCGTCCCGCGCTGTCGATCCGCCGCGCCCGCCTGGGCAAGGTCTTTCTCAGCGATCTGGTCGGCAACGGCACGCTCACGCCGGAGCTGGGCCGCTTCCTGTCGGCGGCGGTGGCGGCACGTAAGAACATCATGATCGCGGGCTCGACGAACGCGGGCAAGACCACCCTGCTGCGTGCGCTGGCCAACGAGATCCCGCCGCACGAGCGGCTGATCACCGTGGAGCGGGCGCTGGAGCTGGGGCTCGACCAGTTCCCCGAGCTCCATCCGAACGTCGTGGCCTTCGAGCACCGGCTGCCGAACTCGGAGGGCCAGGGCGAGATCACCATGGCCGAGCTGGTGCGGCGGTCGCTGCGGATGAACCCGTCCCGGGTGATCGTGGGCGAGGTGCTCGGCGACGAGATCGTCACGATGCTCAACGCGATGACCCAGGGCAACGACGGGTCGCTGTCGACCATCCACGCCAACTCCAGCATGGAGGTGTTCAACCGCGTCGCCACCTATGCCCTGCAGGCGGAGGAGCGGCTGCCGATCGAGGCCACGCACATGCTGATCGCCGGTGCGATCGACTTCGTCGTGTTCATCGAGAAGCACAACGACTATCACCGGGGCGGCGGGCTGCGGCGATACGTGTCCAGCGTCCGGGAGGTGACCGGGGTCGACGGCCGGGTCCTCTCCTCGGAGGTGTTCACCGTTTCGGACGGTCGGCTGGTGCCGCACGCCCCGATCTCCTGCGCCGCCGAGCTGGCCTATCACGGCTACGACCCGGCACATGGAGCGTGGCGATGAACACCGCGTTCTTCGGAGCCTTCGACCTCCTGGGGCTGTCGGCCGTGCTGCTGGCCGGGGCGGTGACCGGCGGCGGGCTGTTCCTGCTGGGCCTGTCTCTGTACGGCACGCGCCGCAGACCGGCCCGGCCGGACGGCAAGGCACGGGTGCGGCTGCTGCGCACGCTGACCACGAGGACGGCGGTGGCCCTGATCACCGGGGTGGTCGTCCTGGCGGTGACCCGGTGGCCGGTCGTCGCCGCCGGATCGGTGCTCCTGGTCCTCGCCTGGCGCGGCCTCACCGGAGGGGCCGCCGAGGAGCGGGCGGCGATGCGGCGGCTGGAGGCGCTCGCCGCCTGGACCGAGTCGCTGCGCGACACGATCGCCGGGGCCGCCGGCCTGGAGCAGGCCATCCCGTCGTCGGTGCGGGCGGCCGCCCCCACGCTGCAGCCGCAGCTGCGCACTCTCGTCGACCGGCTGCACACCCGCATGCCGCTCCCCGACGCGCTGCGGATGTTCGCCGACGAGCTCGACGACACGTCGGCCGACCTGGTGGTCGCCGCCCTCATCCTCAACTCGCGGTTGCGCGGGCCCGGGCTGCGCGACGTGCTGTCCGCCCTGGCGGTGTCGGCCAGGGAGGAGCTCGACATGCGGCGGAGGGTCGAGGCCGAGCGGAGGTCGACCCGCAAGAGCGTGCAGATCGTGGTCGGTACGGCTCTCGCCTTCGCCGGCGCGCTGGTCGTCTTCAACCGGTCGTACGTGGCGGAGTACGGCACGCCGCTCGGCCAGGCCGTACTCGTGGTGGTCGCGGGCCTGTTCGGCGCAGGCTTCGCCTGGATGAGGCGGCTGGCCCGGTTCGACAAGCCCGCCCGCATCCTCGCTCCCTATCACCGTCCATCGGTCGGCCGGAAGGAGGCCGGATGATCGAGACCGTGCTCGCGGGAGGCGTGCTCGGCATCGGGCTCTTCCTCCTGGTCAGGGCGTTGTTCCCGCCGAGGCCCGGACTCATCGCCAGGCTCGCCGCGCTCGACGTCGCCCGCGACGGCGCCGCGATCCCGAAGGCGCCGCTCATCGCCCCCGAGGAGAGGGTCAGCCCGTTCCGGCGGGGGCTGGGCGAGCGGCTCGCGCGCTTCTACGCGGCGCGCGGCTGGGAGGCGCGCTCGACCAGGGCCGACCTCGCCCTGCTCGGGAAGTCCTTCGAGGGGTTCCTGGCGACCAAGGCCCTGCTCGGCGTCTCGGGTCTGCTGGCCTTCCCCATCCTCGTCGCCTGGCTGGCGCTCATGGGCTGGGGAGTGTCGGTGCAGGTGCCGTTCTGGTCCGCGCTCATGGTGAGCGTGGTCTTCTTCCTGCTTCCCGACGTGCAGATCAAGCGCGACGCGGCCGTACGGCGACGCGACTTCCGGCACGCGGTCGGCGCGTTCCTCGACCTCGTCTCCATGAACCTCGCCGGTGGACGCGGCGTGCCGGAGGCGCTGATGATGGCGGTGTCCGTGGGGAACCCCGTCTCCGCCGCGAACCCCCTGTCCACCGTCAAGCAGCCGTTCAGGGCGGCGGCGCGCGGCGGGGGCGCGGGGACCGAGGGTACGGGCCCGGCCGCCGACGGCACCGGTCCCACGACCGCCGGCTCCACGACCACCGGCCCGGCGGCGGCCGGCTCCAACTGGGCGATGGAGCGGATCCGCGAGGCGCTGGCCAACGCCCGGATCGTCGGCATCACCCCGTGGCAGGCGCTCGGCCAGCTCGGCGACGAGATCAACGTGGACGAGCTGCGGGATCTGTCGGCTGCCCTCGGGCTCGTGGCCGACGACGGCGCGAAGGTGCGCTCCTCGCTCACCGCCCGCGCCGCCACCCTGCGCCGCCGCGAGCTCGCCGAGGTCGAGGGCAAGGCGGGTGAACGGTCCCAGTCGATGCTGGTGGCGCAGCTGCTGCTGTGCGCCGGCTTCGTGCTCTTTCTCAGTTTTCCGGCCGCGATGAAGATGATGGGGGCCTGATGCTCTGGCTGCACTACCTGATCGCCGTCCTGCGCGTACGGATCGACCGTGCCAGGAACGCTCCCAGCAGGGGAGCCTCGGCAGTCGAATGGGTGATCATCACGGCGATCATCGCCGGGGTCGCCCTGGGTCTCGCCACGCTCATCAAGAACCTCGTGGCCGGGAAGGAAGGTGAGATCACCTCCAACTTCGGCGGCGGTGGTGGCGGTGGGGGCGCCGACATCCGCGCCCCGGGTGAACAGTGAGCCCAGCGGGTCGGCGCGCCACCCGAAGCGAGCGCGGCGCGACGGTGATCGAGCTTGCCATGCTCATGCCGGTCATCCTGGCCGTGGTGCTGCTGGTCGTTCAGTTCGCGCTGTGGTTCCACGGCCGTCAGGTCGCCGACGCCGCCGCGCGGGAGGGCGCCCGCATCGCCCGCGCCGCAGGTGCCTCGGACGGCTGGCAGAGCGGAGCGGAGGCCAAGGCCAGGCAGATCATCCAGGCGGTCGGGCCCAAGCTGCTGCACAACGCCCAGGTGCAGGCGTGGGAGCAGGGCGATCGGCGGGGCATCGACGTGACCGCGACCGCCGTACAGGTGGTGCCGCTGCTGCCCGAGGCGACCTTCGAGATCACCGCGCACTTCGGCGGTCCGATCGAATGCTTCCGTCCGGACGACGGCTCGGAGGGCTGTGAATGAGCGGGCCCGGCGCCTGTCGAGACGGCCGGTCCGATGCAGGTTCGATGACGGCCGAGACGGTCATGCTCGCCCCGGTCCTGCTGCTGTTCCTGCTGTTCGTGGTCGGGGCCGGGCGGATCGTGGAGGCGCAGGGGGAGGTCAACGGCGCGGCCAGGGACGCGGCCAGGGCCGCCTCGGTCCAGCGGAGCCTCGCCGAGGCCGAGTCGGCCGCGACGGAGGTCGCGCAGTCCTCGCTGTCGGGCGACTGCTCCCCGCAGGTCAGCCTCTCCGGGACCGAGTGGAAGGCGGGCGGTGTCGTCAAGGCGACCGTGACGTGCCAACTCGATCTCGGCTTCCTCGGTTTCTCCGGGACCAGGCAGATGACGGGCGACTCCGTCGTGCCGCTGGAACAGTTCCGGAGGTACGAGGAGAAATGATCCGTCGGCGCGGTTTCCCGAACGCTCCCTCCCCCGGAGCCGCCTCCGAGGTGGACCGGGGATCGATGTCGGTGTTCGTGGTCATCTTCTCTGCCGCGGTGTTCCTCCTGGCCGGGCTGCTGGTCGACGGCGGAGCGGCGATCAACGCGCGGCTGAAGGCCGCTGACATCGCCGAGCAGGCGGCACGCGCCGCCGCCGACCAGATCGACCAGGAGACCCTGCGGGCGACCGGCCAGATCCGGCTGCTCTCCGCCGACGGCGACGTGTGCGGCCGGGCCGAGGAGATCGTGGGCGCGCACCAGGCCGACGGCGTACGGATGACCATTTGTGAGACGGGTGGCGGACAGACGGAGGTGACCGTCGGGGTGGCGGTCCACTGGGACGCCTACTTCCTCGCGGTGCTGGGCTTCGGCGGCTCCGACATGGCGGCGACCGCCACGGCCGCCCCCAGCACGGGCGCCGCCGCCCTGGCGGGGGCATCGGGCGGCCCGAATGTCGGGGAGGGATGAGGGGAAATGTCACAGAAGTCCACGCCCCCCGGTTCCCGCGAGACCCTGCGCCGCTGGCCGGACTCCGCCGGGCGGCGACCACGTGGCCGAGGAGCCGCGAGTTCCGGGTCCGCTACGAACACCGGGCCTTCAACGAGCGCGGGGCCAGAGGCCGGGGATCCGGTCGGGGTCTCCATCCCATCGCGGCCCGCCGACTATCGGCCCTTCGGACAGACGCAGCACGCGGCCGAGGCGCGGCGGGACCGCCGGCCGGTCCGCATCCGGCCCAGGCGGAGGTCCCGCGACGTCGTCGCGGGACTCGGGGCGCTGCTGGCCCTCATCGGGCTGGTCGCCGGGGTGCCGTACGCGCTGATCAGGCTGGCCGGTCCGCCCCTGTCACCGGAACTGCTGAACCTCGACCTGCTCACCAGCCGGGTCGGGCCGGAGACGATCGTCTCGATCCTGGTCCTGCTGGTGTGGCTCGCCTGGCTCCAGCTCTTCCTGTGCGTGATCGTCGAGGTGTACGGCGGGCTGCGCAGTGTCGGCATGCCCGCCCGGGTTCCCCTCTCCGGCGGCACCCAGGCACTCGCCAACCGGCTGGTCTCCGCGGCGCTGCTGCTGTTCACGGCGACGGCGGTGGCCGTGCCGATCGCCCGGGCGGCCGCGCCGGCGGTGCCGGTCCAGCCCCAGGTGACGACGCTCGCCGCACCGGTCGCCGCCGAAGCGGAGCAGCCGCTGCTGCACGCCCGCGAGGTCAAGAAGGTCTACGTCGTGCAGCCGCCGCACGGGCGCCATCACGAGAGCCTGTGGGAGATCGCCGAGAAGTGCCTGGGGGAGGGGCGTCGTTATCCGGAGATCTACCGGCTGAACAAGCACAAGGAGCAGCCCGACGGCAGCCGCCTGCACATCGCCGATCTCATCCGGCCGGGCTGGGTGCTCGACATGCCGGACGACGCCAGGAATGTCCATATTGTTCCTGTCGACGAGGATCGGCCGGAGATCCTCAAGGAGCACCGGGACGCGCCGGCGGAACTCGACGGGCGCACCGAGTATGTGAAGCCCGGCGCCACGCACCCGGAGCCCCACACCACGAAGGCCGACACCGCCAGGCCGGACACCGCCAGGCCGGAACCTCACCGGGAGCCGCCCCCCACCGCCGAGCCCACGGCCACGGCCACGGCTCGGCCCACCGCGGAACCGGTCGGAGAACCGCCGGTGACCCGGCCGGGCGACGGGACTCTCACGGGCCGGGACGAAGCCGCCGGGCTGGAACTGCTCGACTATCTGGCCGCTGCGACGCTGGCCGGTGCGGGGCTGCTCGCCGTGCTCGGCCGCAGACGCAGGGAGCAGCTGTGGCGGCGGGCGTTCGGGTGGCGGATCGCGCGGCCGCAGGGGGACGCCGCCGACGCCGAGGTGGCGATCCGGCTCGGCGCGGACGCACCGGGCGGCAGAGCCCTCGACCTGGGCCTGCGGCTGCTCGGCCGGCTCCTGGCCGAGCGCGGCGCGCATCCGCCCACGATCTACGCGGCCCACCTCAGCGACCGGGGCCTCGACCTGTGGATTCATCCCGCCGACGAGAACGCCCCGCAGCCGTGGGAGTCGTGCGACGGCGGGCAGGTATGGCGGCTGCCGGCGCACGAGGGGCGGCGGCTCGACGAGCACGCGCTGACAGGCGTCCCCGCCCCCTATCCGGGCCTGGTCTCCCTGGGCGTCGGCCAGGACGGCGGCAGGGTGCTCATCGACCTGGAGGCCGCAAACGGAGTGATCAGCATGACCGGCGCGAACACGGTCGCGGCCCTGTCCGCGCTGGCCGTCGAGCTGGCGACCAATCGATGGTCCGACGACATGCGCATCACGCTCGTCGGCTTCGGCGAGGAGCTCACCGCGCTCGCGCCGGAGCGGATCAGGACGGCAGGCAGCCTGGCCGAGGTCCTGCCCGAGCTGGAACGCCATGCCGCCGAGACCGGTTCGCCCGACGAGCCGTCGGGCGGCGAAGTCCTGACCGGCCGGATCCACGGCCGGGTCGCCGATCCGGCGTGGACCCCGCACTACCTGCTGTCGGCCATCGAACCCGACGAGGACGAGGCGCGCCGCCTCGCCCTGCTCGGCAAGGGCACCCGGACGGCGTACGGCTTCGTGCTCGCGGGTGAGGTGCCGCACGCGACCTGGACCTGGGAGATCACCGAGACCGGCCGGGCCCGGCTGGACGCGCTCGGCTTCGAGGTCGGCGCCCACCTGCTGCCGCGCAGGCACTACGACGCGGTGGTCGCCCTGTTCCGTACGGCACAACACGCCGAGGGCGAGCCGCTCACGATCACCGGTGGCGCGGCGACCGCCGGACGGCTGCCCGACGAACCGCCCGAGATCGAGGTACGGATCCTCGGCACGATCGAGATCACCTCCGTCGATCCGCTGGAGGAGGGCCGGGCCGCCCTCGCCCACGAGATGGTCGTCTATCTGGCCACCCATCCCGAGGGGGTCCACCCGGTCGTGCTCGGGGGTGTCCTGTGGCCGCGTGGTGTGCAGGAGGCGGTACGCGACGCGACCATCGCCCGCGTGGCGGAGTGGCTGGGCAGCGACTCGCGCGGCCGGCCGCATCTCTTCCTCGACGACTCCGGCCGGCTGCGGCTCGGCCCCGGGGTCGGCACCGACTGGCGGCTGTTCCAGGACCTGGTCCGCCGGGCGGTGGCCGATCTCGACGCCGCGCCACAGGGCGCGCCCGAGGCCGTACGGCTCCGCGAGGCCGAGGCCGAGCTGCTGGACCGGGCGCTGCGGCTGGTGCGCGGTCCGCTGCTGAGCGGCAGGCCGGGCAAGCGGTACGCCTGGCTCGCGGCCGATCTGCTCGAATACGACGTCACGGCGTGGGTGGCCGACGCGGCGCACGCGCTGTGCGAGATCCGGTTGGGACAGGGCGATCCGGACGCGGCGATGGCGGCGGCCCGCGCGGGCCTGCTGCTGGCCACCGACGACGAGGGGCTCTGGCGTGACCTGCTGCGGGCGGCGCACGCCACAGGTGATCTCACCAGGCTGCGCGCCGTCGTCGACGGCCTGAGCCGGCGGGCCGCGTCCCATCCGTACGGCGGCGGGATGGCCCCGGAGACCGAGGCACTGATCGACGAGCTGCTGCCCAGCTGGCGCCGCGCCCCCGCCCAGGACCTCACGACCTCTCGCCTCGCCTGAGGAGTCCGTATGTTGACGAAGAATGCCAGGTGCGTTCTCGCCGTCCTGACGGGATGCACGCTGCTGGCGTCGGCGGCCGCCTGTGGCAAGGCCGAGGCGGAGCGCGGGTTCGTCCCACGCGGGGCCGTCCAGTCGTCCCCGGAGGCGGGGGAGCAGGCCCCCGAGGCGGCGACGCCGTCCCCGCCGGCGACCGGGACAGCCGAGGGGGCGGACGCCGGACCCGAGATCGAGATCGACTGGCCGGAGGGGCTCGACTCGAACCGCGAAGCCCTGTTCAAGGCGTTCACCGACGACTACATCGCCCAGTGGCGGGCCATCGCCTCCCACGGCGAGGACCTCTCCTACACCGAGGGCGTCGTGGACGAGGCGAAGCGGAGCGCGGTCAAGTGGGTGCACTCGTACGTCGATCAGAAGATGTCGGCAAAGGGTGTGATCAAGCTGTACGCGCTGCGCGTGCTGGCCGAGGTCGGGAAGGGGGTCCATGTCGCCGCGTGTCTGGACCAGTCCGGTCTGCGGATGACCGACTGGCGAGGCAGGCCGCTGGCCGACCAGCCCGACTGGCTCAAACCGCCGAAGTCGACCTTCCTCTACTCCGCCGCGTTACGGCATGAGGACGACGGCCGCTGGATCGTCGTCCTGTACCGCTTCGCCGAATACCCCCACGAGTACGCGAAGGAGTGCGCCCGATGAACGCTCGGCTGACGGCGCTGCTGACCGCCGTGCTGATCGGCCCACTGGCCGGAGGCGCGCTCACCGCCCCGGCGTCCGCCGATCCCAGTCCACGGACGGCCAATCGACAGCAGACGCAGGCGGAGGGCTTCCAGCAGGGCCGTACGGCCGGGGTGACGCTGAAGAACTCCTCCATCACGCTGTCGGGGAACGGGCTCGGCGGCAAGAGCGACGGTTATCGGATGCCCCGCCCCTGCTGGCGGGAGCCGATGATGACGGCCGAGGAGATGCACCGCTTCAAGGTCACCGAGCGGAGACAGGACAGCTCCCTGCCGCCCAGTGAGCGGGGCACCTCGGGCGAGGACGTGCGGGATGCCGCGGCCAAGCTCAACGAGAAGGGCATGTGGTGGGGCCCCGCCGCCAACTGGGGCGACCCTGCGGCCGAGGCGTGCTACGCGGGGCTGGCCGAGCCGGTCTGGGTGCCGGAGGGGACCACGCCGCCCGGGGGGATCACGTTCGAGCAGCTCCTGCAGCTCGCCCGGGCCGCGCTCACCGTGCCGGAACCCAAGATCAAGCTCAGTCCCGACGCCGACAGCTACGTCAACCTGGAGACCTGGGTCTGGCTGGAGGGGGCGCAGGCGACGCCCCGGTCGGTCACGGCCACGCTCCCGGGCGTCATGTCCGCGACGGTGACGGCGACCCCGCAGGGTCTGGAGATCAAGTCGGGTACGACAGACGACCGGGCGATGGTCGCCAAGGACTGCGGCCCGACGGGTCACCCGTACAAGAAGGGCGGCGAGTTCAGGTGCGGCGTGCGGTATCTGCGGGCGTCGATCGACCAGCCGCGCAAGGTCTACACGCTCACGGTCACGGCGGTCTGGAACGTCACGGGAGGCGGCACGGGCGGCAACGCGACCGCGCTCACGTATGCCCCGATCCGGGTGTCGGCCTCCCGTGACGTCCCGGTGAACGAGATCCAGACCATAGTCAACGGAGGAGACGGATGAGCCGGATGCCCCGTTATGGGGAATACGTCAGGTTTTGGGGGGTGCCGGGGATTCGTGGGCGAGCAGCCATTCTTTTACGTGGGTGCCGTAGTAGTAGCCGCCGTAGCCGCCTGACGACGGCAGCACCCGGTGGCAGGGCACGAACGGGGCGATGAGGTTCTGCGCGCAGGCCGACCCGGCGGCCCGCGCCGCCGTCCTCGGCAGCCCCGCCCTCTCCGCGAGCAGGCCGTACGACACGGTTGTGCCGGCGGGCACGGCGCGCAGCGCCTCGTACAGCCGCTGCCGGGTGGGTGTGCCGGACTGTTCGACCGGGATCCGGTCGAGCGCGTCGAGCTTCCTGTCGAGATAGTCCCGTACGGCCTGGGCCGCGTCGGCGAGGTCGCCCTCCGCCATGGCGAGATCCCGCAGCGCCGGCGGGAGCCGTACGAACATCTCGCGGGGGTCGGCGGTGAAGCCGGCGGCGACGAGGACCCCGTCGCGGGCGAGCAGCGAGAGCGGACCCACCGGGGTGGGCACGATCTGAGTGATGATCACCGGCATGATGGCGGTTTCCTCCTTGTTCGAAACCAGTGCCCCTACCACCAGGGTCGAGGCACCGGCCGGTGCTGGCGACACCGGCGAAGTGCAAGATCACCAATTGAGTTTTCGCGGGTCAGCGAGGGCTGCTGCGAGTTTCTGCAAGATCACGACAGGGAAGTGCGCAGGTCAGGGCAGAACCCTGCGAGATTTCGCAAGATCACGGCGGCGGGGTGGGGGTGGACCAGAGGTGGAGGGCGGCATAGGCCCGCCAGGGGCGCCAGCGCTCGGCCTCTTCCGCCGGGATGCCGAGCGCGGCCATGGTCTTGCGCAGCACGAGGTCTCCCTCCGGCCAGGCGTCCGGGTCGCGCAGCGAGCGAAGGGCGATGTAGCCCGCCGTCC